>CAZNOE010000138.1:0-300 GCA_964574525.1 uncultured Bifidobacteriaceae bacterium | reverse complement strand
ACAAGGTCACCCCCGCCGATATTTCCGATCCGCAGGAAGTGATCATTCGCGCCACCGCGTTGAGCCTCGAATTCGCCACCCCGATTGCGCCGGGCTTCGAGGCCTTGGTGTTCAAGGCCTCGCGCGGGATCGAAGATATCTACGAGCTTACCTACTTCCGCAAGGATGGGAGCCGGTTCCCGGCAGTGGTGTCCGTCACGGCGCTGCGCGACGCTCAAAATGCAATCATCGGCTATCTGTTGATTGGCACCGATAACACCGCGCGCAAGCAGGCGGAAGAGGCGCTGCTCAAGGCGGGGG
>CAZNOE010000137.1:0-11036 GCA_964574525.1 uncultured Bifidobacteriaceae bacterium | reverse complement strand
GATTGGAAACGCTGGCACGACTGGACTTGCGGCAACTGATTTTGCGCGCGGGCGCAACACCTGCGCACACGGCGGCGTTCTTCAGTCGCCGGACTGCTTCGCGCGCACAGACTCTGCCGTCGCCGGCGCTGTGCGTTTCGCGATTCATTCTCGACAATATGCTGGCGGGAGAATTCCGCCGGCTCGGCGGCGAACTGCGCGAAGGAGAACGTTGGCGCGAGACGTTTTCCCGCGAAGGCGTGGTGCGTGCAACGGGGAGACACGCGCAACCGACCGAAAACGGCTGGCGCTGGTTCGGCCTCAAGGCGCACGCGCGTGGCGTTTCGTTGGACGCCGATTTGGAAATGCACGTTTCGCCGAACGGTTATGTGGGTCTGTGCCGGCTGGCGGACGGCGAAGTAAATGTGTGTGGCCTCTTTCGGCGCCGCGCCGGAACCCCTGAACCGAAAGCGCCGGCAAGCCGGGCGCACTCCAAACGCTTCGCGACTTCCGAGGCGCCCGAACACGCGGAGCGTTTGGAGTGCGTGGAGCTTGCTCCCGCTTTTGCGCATGGGTTCGTGGGGAGAGGGAGCACGGATCGGTCGTACCGCCAAAATGTGACCCGTGGTGGGAACTGCTTGGCGGCGAGGGCGGATCGTTGCTGCGCGAGCGGCTGGACGGAGCCGTGCTGGATGAAAGTTCGTTTTGTTCCGTCGCGGGCCTGACGCTGAAGCCGCAGCACGCCGCCGCGCACAACGAATGTTGCGTGGGCGACGCGATCACCATGATTGCGCCCATGACGGGCAACGGAATGTCCATGGCCTTCGAGTCGGCGGAAATCGCCATCGAGCCACTCGTGGACTGGAGTAGCAACCGGATTTCCTGGACGCAGGCGCAGCAAACCATTGCCCGCCGGTGCGACGCCGCTTTCAACCGGCGGCTGGCATGGGCGGAGAAGCTACAGGCACTGGCATTGACGCCGGCATTGCAAGGTCCGCTCGTGTGGCTGGTCTCGAGCGGATGGTTCTGGCGCGCTTGGTTCGAGCGGACGCGTTGATGCGAATTTAGGAATAGACAGGCAGAGATTCGTTTTGCTACAGTTTGCCGTACAGCAAAGTCCCCACGGCCATCCAGCGCGATTCCTGTCGAATGGCGCCCTGTGAACTTGGGGATCAACTTGAACACTCAGAACGACGCTACTATGAACATGAGAAACCCAATCCTGCTTTTCGCCGCGTTCCTTTTCGCCTGCCAATTCAACCCGCCAGCGCACGCGGCCATCATCCGGAATGTTACCATAACCAATGTGTATTCGGAATTCGTTTCTGGGACTGACCAGCGCCGTGCCACCAACACGTTAAATGGCAGCGGCTTGTTTGGCGACTTCCATACCGTTTCGCCGCAAGGCTGTATGTGGTTGACTTCGACGCCGACGCCGCCAGCCGGAGATTTCACGAATGCTTTTGTCACGTTCGACTTGGGCTCTGTTCACGCGCTCGACCGGATGAAGGTGTGGAACTACAACGAAGCGGGCGCGCTCACGCGGCGCGGAATCCAACGGGCTGATATTTTGACCGCGGGCGAAGACTTCGTTTTCACCACCAACTTTTCCAATGTCTTTTTCGAGCGCGCCCCCGGCATTTTCACAAACTTCGGGCAAACGATCAATCTTGGGAACATTCCAGCGCGCTACGTCCGCTTCAACGTCATCACAAACCAGGACTCCACAGCCGATAACCGCGTCGGCCTGTCCAAAGTCTTGTTCTTCGACACGAATGTCGCCCCGGTGATTACTCTGGCGACGCGGAGTTTTTCCAATGATCGCGTGACGGTGCTCTTTTCGGATTCCGTCTCACCAGCCAGCGCCACCAACGCGGCGAATTATTCCATCCTTCTGAGCGGCACCAACGCCGCAACGATCTCAAGCGCTGCGTTTGATTTTTACCCGAATCGTGTCGTGCTGCAAACCTCAACGCTTAACTCAAATTTTGTTTACAGCGTCAGGGCGACAAACGTTACGGACACGGTGACCGGCGTGAAGGTTGATACCACTCCGGTGGCCATTGAACGGGAACTGGCGCTTTGGCTCAAGGCGGACGCGGGCGTGACCGCCGATGGGAGTGGATTAGTGAGCCAGTGGAATGATCAATCGGGGAACGGCAACCATGCTGTCCAGATCCAGGCTGTTAATCAGCCTCTGCTCGTCGCGGGCGCGATGAATGGGAAGCCGGTGTTACGTTTTGACGGCAGCGGGGCAAATTTGAATTATCTGGAAATCCCCCACGCTTCGAGCCTCGTCATCCGAAGCGACTTCAGCGTCTTCGCCGTGGTGAATGTGCAAAGTTTTGCAAATTTCAACGGCATTCTGGCCAAGACCGCCGTTAACCAGCCCGGACCCTTTGACTTTTATATCGCCCAAACGTCGGGCAACCCGCGTCTCTTTCGCGGAAACGGCAGCGCGAACAACGCCATCAACGGGCTGTCCAACGTCGTCGCCGGGCAAAGCTACATCGTCTCGGGCGTGGCGCGCGCGACCAATCTGACGGCCTATTTGAACGGCGCTTTCAATGGCAGCAGCGCCGTGGCCGCGGCGGGAATAACGGACCGGGGCGGGCCGGTGAAAATTGGCACGCGCGAAGATTTTGTGACGAAGATGATCGGCGATATCGCGGAAGTCATCTTGATTCGCGGCGCGGTTTCTGACACCGAGCGTGCGGCCATCAACAATTATCTCGGGGCCAAGTATGGCGTTACCGTGGTAAATCTGGCCATCACGCAGCAGCCGACCAATACGACAAGGTTTGAAGGACAAACCGCCACGTTTTATGTGAGTGTGATCGCCAGTTCGCCTACGATCAATTACCAATGGCAGCGATATGGCACCAATCTTCCCAATGCGACAAATGCCTCCTATACCACGCCAACCCTGACGCAGGCTGAAAATAATTCCACCTACCGCGTGCAGGTCTCGAGCCCCGGCAGCCCCGGCCAGTTCAGCGATACGGCAGTTTTGACGGTCTTGGCGGACACGGAAAAGCCCACAGTTACTTCTGCCGGGAGGAGAATCTGGAGCCCATCGGAGATTGTCGTTGTTTTTTCCGAGCCTGTCAGCGCGATCACCGCCACGAACGCGGCGAATTATTCGCTGGATAATGGGGCCACTATGGGTGGCGCTGCGGTCGGTGGTAATGCGAGCCAAGTTGTGCTCTCCACGTCCGGCATGACCAACGGCGGTTCCTACATGCTGACCATTCAGAACGTGAAGGATTTGTTCAACAACACCATCGTCACGACGCAAGTGCCACTGACAGTTTACCCGGCGGCGGCGCTCTGGCTGAGCGCAAGCGCGGGCGCTACGGTGGACGTGGACGGATACATCACGCAATGGAATGACCTGTCTGGGAATGGCAATAACGCAACCCCGTTGTTCGGGGTGCCTTTTACGGCCCAGATCGTCACCAACATTTTCAACGGCCAATCGGTGGCACGATTTGACGGAGTCAACAGCATCTCGCTGTTTACGCCGTCATCGCCAAGTCTCGCCATCGTGGGAGATATGAGCATCTACGCAGTGTTGAGCTTCGTTGACTATGGGAATTACAATGCGTTTGTCGGAAAGACGTCAGTGAATCAACCGGCCTCTTACGATTTTTATACGGTAATTGGTACCGGTGAACCGCGCTTTTACCGTGGAAACGGCCTTGCCAGTGCGCAAGTGAGTGGGACAGTTGCTCCCCCATTGGGTGTGCCACACATCGTGTCCGTGGTGATGGGAGGCACTTCGGTCGCTCACTTCCTCGACGGCCAAGCCAACGGAACCGGAACTCTGGCCGCAGCCTTGGGGGATAATGGCGACAACGTGGGCATCGGCACCCGCAACGATGGCGTCACCAAGCTCAAGGGTGATTTGGCGGAAATCTTCATCTTTGGCTCTGCGCTGAGTGCCACCGACCGCGTCGCTATGGACAATTATTTCGGCGCGAAATACGGGATTCTCGCCGGCACGCTGCCGAGCATCTCCATCGCCAACGGGACGGCTGGCACGGTCGTGCTCCGTTGGCCGACACCCGCCCAGCCCTTCGCATTGGAGTCGGCAACGAACGTCGTCGCCGCGCCCTGGGCTACCGTGACAAACAGCGTCTCAAGTTCCGGCGGCACCAACAGCGTCACCTTGGACGTAACCGGCGGTCAACAATTCTACCGGCTGCACAAGCAATGAGCGTCGTTGCGTGATTCGCGAGGATGGTCGAGAATGATAGGCGTATGGACCTGATTTGCAGCAAGCCTTGGAAGAGGACGGCGTTTACACTGATTGAACTGCTTGTCGTTATCGCCATCATTGCCATTCTCGCGGCAATGTTGCTGCCGGCGCTCGCCAAGGCCAAGTCCCGCGCGGTTCGCGTTCAATGCCTCAACAACCTCAAACAATGGGGTGTCGCCATCAATACCTATGCGGTTGATAACAAGAATTATTTCCCGGATAACACGGGCGGCGCGGACCTGAGTTGGATGTCGCCCAGCTTGAATGACTTCTATACAAGCTACTTGTTTCCCAACCGCAGAGGCACTACCGCAAATGAGCGCACGCGCAATGACGTGCTTTATTGTCCGACCGACGATTGGCATCGCATCGCCGAAACTACGGTTGTTTCGGACACAAGCCGGCAGTTGCTCGGTTTCTTCTACCTTCCTTTTCGTGACAATAGCGGCGGAAATACCTGGCCGTACGATTCGGCGGGATTGGGCGAATGGCATTTTAAGAAGAAGCTCGGCGAAACGCAGCGCCATGCGCCCATCATGAGCGACCGGCTGCAAGCGGTCGGAAGTTGGAATCTCACGGCCAACAACGGGTTTGTCACTTGGGCTACGACGTTCAACGGTGTGTCAGTCAAAACGGCCAGCCATCGCGACAAAGGAGGCGTGCCTGAAGGCGGGAATTTCCTTTTCGAGGACGGTCGTGGCGTGTGGTACAAATTCAATGTAAGGAACGCGCGCGGCACGGTGGATGTCGGCTCGTTCACCGGTGGTTGGACGCTCTTCTACCGGCCGTACAACATTTCCACAAACCTTTAAGGCCGTGCTTCTGAAATGCCGTGGCCTTTACGAACGTTATGAAGTTCAGCCCAGCGCTCTCCGACGCGGATCGTTTCGCGATTGATGATTCTGCGACGCGCAACCCAGGCCCTCGGCCAAACCGTGCGAAGGCCGCCTTCACTTTGATCGAACTGCTGGTTGTTATCGCCATCATCGCCATTCTCGCGGCGATGCTGTTGCCAGCGCTGGCCAAGGCCAAGGCGAAGGCCGTGCAGGCGCATTGTACGAGCAACCTCAAGCAATGGGGGGTCGCTGTAGTGATGTACGCTGGCGACAACCGCGAGTTCTTCCCGGACAACACCGGCGGCAGCGGTTTTGCGTGGATGGGGCCGAATTTGAACACCAACTTCTATCCTTCATATCTTTTTCCCAATCGCCACGGCACCACCGCCAGTCAGCGGGACAAGCAGGATGTGTTGTATTGTCCGACGGACGAATGGCATCGCGCTTACGAAGCCGTCAACGATGTCGCGACGCTCATCGGCTATCAGTTCCTGCCGGGCCGCACGTCCGCCCAATGGCCGGATTACAACTCTGAGGGCCTGGCCGAGTGGGTTTATCGCAAGAAAATGGGCGGCTCTTACCGGCGCGCACCCGTGATGATTGACAAGATACAAGCCCTGGGTGCCAGTCCCTTCTTCATCACGAGTTGGTCCGCCACAGTGGGCGGCATGACCGTTCCCACCGCGAATCACCGCGCTGCTTCGCTCGTGCCGGCCGGGGGGAACTTCCTTTACGAAGATGGAAGTGTTTCCTGGCGGAAATTCAACTCCCGGAATTTCATCGGCACAATTGACGTGGGCAGCAAGTCGAGTGGCTGGGTGGTCTTTTACCGGCCGGCGGACCTGACCGCTGGACCGTGGTGAGTTCTGACCGGTAGGCAGCCCTTTCATTAACACCCTGCTTTAGGGCGTGTTGCCCAAACCGCATTCTGGTAGGGTGCGTCACTCCGTGCGCGCCGCTTTCCGCACAAAGGCGAAGAATCATGCGTATTTCTCGAAAGCCCGACGGCGCGCACGGAGTGACGCGCCCTACCTTTTCGTCTCCGCACGATTTGGGCAACACGCCCTGAAGCAGGGTGTTGGCCGTGGTGGCGGCGCCAGAACCGCTTCAGCGGTTTGTCGGCAAACGGGAAACCGCTGAAGCGGTTGGTGAGGCTTGCTCCCGCTAAACACCCTGCTAAAGCAAGGGTGTTAATGAGATGCGGCTTCCAAGTGTACAAAAGACGAGATGCGCGCAGGAGAACCGTGATCGAGTTTTTTTGTGTCGGTTTTTTTTTGATGCGTTCCGACGTCAGCTTGTTAAGATGCACACTCGATGAAACCGGTGCGATCCAAATTGATCGTCAGCGTCCTGTGTCTGAGTTCCGCGCTGGCGCAGGCAGCCATCACTCCCGAACAGGCCGCGACCTTGCCACCGCCGGCCGATCACGCGATCAACTTCACCAAGGAGATCAAACCCATCCTCGAAGCGAGTTGCATCAAGTGCCACGGGCGGGGCCGGGACAAGGGGGATTTCCGAATTGATTCACGCGAGACGCTGCTCAAAGGCGGCGAGGCGGGACCGGCGGTCGTCGTCGGCAAGAGTGCGGAGAGCTTGCTCATCGAACTGGTCATGGGTTTCGACCCGGACACCGCGATGCCCAGGAAAGGCACGAAGCTCACGCACGAACAGGTCGGGTTGCTTCGCGCGTGGATTGATCAGGGCGCAAAATGGGATGCGGGAGTGACGTTCGGCAAAATCGAACCGATCAACTTGAAACCGCGCCGGCCCGAGCTTCCCGCCAGCGCCAGCAAAAACGCCAATCCCGTTGACCGATTCGTTGATTCGTATTTCATCGCGCACAAAATCAAATCACCCCAAGTGGTGGACGACCGCGTGTTCGCCCGGCGGGTTTACCTCGATGTCGTTGGGCTGCTGCCGCCGCCGGAGGAACTGACCAAGTTTGTCATGGACAAGCGACCTGACAAGCGCACCCAACTCGTTCGGCGTTTGCTGGCGGATGACGAGAATTACGCGATGCACTGGATGACATTTTGGAACGACATGCTCCGCAACGATTATCGCGGCACCGGTTACATTGACGGTGGGCGCAAGCAAATCACGCAGTGGCTTTTCTCGGCGCTGGAAACGAATCTAACCTACGACCGCTTCGTCGCCGAATTGATTGACCCCACCCCGGCGTCCGAGGGCTTCGCCAAGGGCATCGTGTGGCGCGGCGTGGTGAACGCGAGCCAGACGCCGCAGATGCAGGCCGCGCAAAATATTTCGCAGGTGTTCATGGGGGTGAACCTCAAGTGCGCCTCGTGCCACGACAGCTTCATCAACGATTGGACGCTCGCCGACGCCTACGGGCTGGCGAGCATTTACAGCGACGGCCCGCTGGAATTGGTGCATTGCGACAAGCCGACCGGCAAAAGCGCGCCGCCAAGATTCATTTACTCCCAGCTCGGCGAAATTGACCCCAAGGCCGAGAAGCCCGCGCGCCTGAAACAACTCGCGCACCTCGTCACGCGCCGCGAGGATGGCCGCCTCACCCGCACCTTCGTCAACCGTCTCTGGCAAAAATTCTTCGGGCGTGGCTTGGTTGAACCCGTGGATGAAATGGAGAAACCGGCGTGGAACACGGATTTACTCGACTGGCTTGCCGAGGACTTCGCCGACCACGGTTACGACGGGAGGCATTTGATGGAGGTGATGCTCACATCGCGCGCGTATCAATTACCCGCCGTGCCCGCTGCGGAGCAAACCGGCGACAACTTTGTGTTTCGCGGTCCGCTCGTGCGCCGCCTGTCGGCGGAACAATTTCGGGACGCGCTGACGGCCGTAACTGGCATCGGTTACACGGTGCCGGCGGCGGAGATCCATTCCGCATCGAGAGGAGGCGGTTTGCGGGCGGAACAGACGTCCGCGGTGACGCCGAAATGGATTTGGAGCGAACCCGAGGCTGCGAGCAAGGCCAAAACCGGCGCGATTTATCTGCGCAAAGATTTTTACCTCAACGAAATCCCGGCCGAGGCTGCCGTCGTCGTGATGTGCGATAACACCTTTTTCTTCAACGTCAATGGGCAACGCATCGGCCAGGGCGACGATTTCACGCAGCCTTACGTGTTCGACATCCGCTCGCGTTTGAAGAATGGGGCAAACTTTATCGCGGGTCAGGCCGTCAATCGTTTGCTCGACAACACGGAGGCGAAAAATGGCGCCGCTGTCGCGGGCCAGGAAAACCCGGCCGGCTTTCTGTTCTATGCGCGGCTGCGCTCCGGCACGAACGTCATGGACTTCGCTTCGGACGGAACGTGGCGTTGGTCTTCCGACATCACCGATATGAACCGGCCACAAGTCCCGGAGCATTGGAAAAACGTCGCTGTGCTGGGTGATGTGACCATGCCGCCGTGGAAGGTCGGGGCCACTTTTGCGCAGAAGGCGTTCGCAAAGTCAGGTTACGGAAGAGTCCGGGCCGCGCTCGTGGCGGCGGATAATTTGCAGATCGCCCTCGGCCGGCCCAACCGCGAGCAAGTCGTCACGGTGCGCTCGCCGACGGCCACGACGTTGCAGGCACTGGAACTGACCAACGGTTCGGAGCTGGCGGGCCTCCTCGCGCGCGGGGCAGCCGCAATGATGGACGAGGAATTCAGCAGGCCGGGCGCAGGCCTGATCGAAAAGCTTTACGAGAAAGCACTGGGCCGGAAACCGTCGTCGCAGGAGATGAGGTCAGCCCGGGAAATTCTCGGACAACCGGCGCAGAAGGCTGGCGTGGAGGATTTGATGTGGGCTTTGGCGATGTTGCCGGAGTTTCAGTTGATTTATTGATACGGTGGCCGCGCTTGTGTGAGCGCGGCTCGAATGCGAAACTGAAGTGCCAGCCACGTTCTCACAAACGGGGCAACTTGAAGTTGACATGAAAATTGAAAATTGGTCGCGCCGCGACTTTCTGAAAACCGCCAGCGCGGCGACGCTGTCAGCGCTGGCCGCAGGTTTTCCGCGCGCTGTGTTCTCAGCCGACGCGAAACCAGAAATGGAAAAACTCAAAGCCACCGCCGACACCGTCATCGTGCTGTGGATGGGCGGCGGGATGGCGCACACGGAGACGTTCGATCCGAAGCGTTACACACCGTTCGAGAAAGGCATGGCGCCGGATGCGTTCCTTAGCACGTTCCCGGGCATTGACACCGCCGTGGACAACATCAAATTCTCGGAAGGCCTGGAGAAAACGGCGAAGGTAATGGACCGCGGCACGCTTATTCGCTCCTACACGGCGGGCGATCTCGGTTTCATCCTGCACTCGCGGCATCAGTATCAGTGGCACACCGGTTACGCGCCGCCGCAGACCGCTGCCGCGCCTCACATTGGCGCAGCCATCGCCCGCACGCTCGGCCCGCTGAATCCCGCCGTGCCCGCCTTCATCAACATCGGCCAACGCTTCGACAACGGCGAGGCCGAGGAACTGAAGGCGTTCACCACCGCCGGTTTTCTCGGTAGCGAATACGGCCCGTTCAACATTCCGTTTCCCGATCAGGCTGCTGACACGGTGCGCCCTCCGGGCGGCATGACGCCGGGCCGTTTCGAGGACCGGAACAAATTTTACAAAAAACTCCTCGCTGCCAGTCCCGTCGGTGAACACGGCAGCGATTATCAAAAGGAATCGCTGCTGCGCTCGCTCGACAACGCCCATCGCCTGCTCAGTTCGCCCGCGGGCAAGGCGTTTGACCTCTCGCTCGAACCGTTGGAGAGCATCCGCAAGTATGTCCCCGGCTACCAACCCGGCCAGCGCTTCGAGGCCGCGCGCGACCGTTTCGGCGCCAAGTATGAAGACCAGATGGTCGGGCGTTTCGGTCTGGGTTGTCTCCTGGCTCGGCGATTGGCCGAAGTCGGCGCGCGCTACATCGAGGTCACGACGGAATACATTCCGTTCCTGAACTGGGACACGCACGAGAACGGCCACACCCGCGCCGCGGCGATGAAGAAACAAATAGATTCACCGCTGTCCCAACTGGTGCTCGATCTCGAAACACGCGGCTTGCTCAATCGCACCCTGATCGTGCTGGCCAGCGAATTCAGCCGCGACGCGATGATCGAAGGCAAACCGGACAAATTGATCAAGAACCAGGTCGAAGTACCGGACAAGGTTGAAGACCCAAAGCACTACGGCATGCACCGCCATTTTACCGACGCGGGCTGCGTGTTGCTGTTCGGCGGCGGAATCAAACGCGGCCATCTGCACGGCCTCACCGCCGATGAGCGCCCTTGCAAAACCCTCAAGGACCGCGTGATCATCGAAGACCTGCACGCGAGCATCTTTCACGCGTTGGGTATCTCACCCAAGCTCGCTTACGAAATCGAAAAGCGCCCGTTCTACGTCACGCGTGACGGCGAAGGGAAACCCATCCTGGAGCTTTTTGGCTGAGGCGCGGTGGCATATTTTAGCCTGGTCCGCGCAAACCAGCTTGCTTCGCGGTGCGTTTTGGCACATCGTGGCCCATGACTTTGCCGAGCCAACCTGTTACCTTGAGCGTCGAACAGATCGAAGAGTTGAACCGCCATCTTTGCGACATGCGCCATGACATCAACAATAATCTGTCACTGATCATGGCGGCCACGGAACTCCTCCGGAACAAGCCCCAGATGCTTGAGCGCATGACGGGCACGCTCTTCGAACAACCGGCCAAGATCACCCACTCATTGGGCAAATTCTCCGCAGAATTCGAAAAAACATTCGGCCTCTCGCGCTCCTAGATCCGGCCCCGACTGGCTGTGGTCGCGGCAAAGCGGATGTAACCACGCACCGCTTTACACCGTCCAACTCGCCATAACCCCAGTGTGCGGATCGGATCCGCTCACAGCGAAGCAACCTATGAAAATTGAAATCCATTTCCCGCGCCGGGTGGCCCGTCGAGTCTCCGCGGGCATTGCGCTGTTGGCCGTGAGTTGTTTGCCAACGCTCGCCCAGCCCGGTCCAGACA
>CAZNOE010000136.1:0-11040 GCA_964574525.1 uncultured Bifidobacteriaceae bacterium | reverse complement strand
AATGATACAGGCTCGGGCCGGAGGGGTTGCCGGTGCAGGCGAGGCGGACGGGATGCACGAGCACGCCAGCTTTCACGCCGAACTTTTTTTACGCGGCTGCTTTTGCCCGCCGCAAACCTGGAGCTTCAGGGTAGCCTTGAATCAATCCCTCGACGCTCAAATGGTAGTCCAGTTCCGGCCATTCGATGCCGTAGCCCGCACCGATAGGTTGGCAGTTTTTCCGCGCGGCCTCCGTCGCGTGCAAGAGCGTCGGATAATATGCCAGCGGTACGGTCAACACCCGGCCATCCATCAACTCGACCGTCAACGTGTCGGCGGTCGTCTGGATGCTTTTGACTCTAAGGTCTGAAAAACTCATTCCATTTCTCCAGTATCAGCGTTTCGTTCTCTTCGGCGATCCCGGCAATCTCTCTCAAGTCATGCGGCCTGAAACCGTGATTGACCGCGAGCCGTGCTGGCGACAACCAGAATTTGGCATCGCAGCCGGCTTTTGCAACGTGAATGTGCGGCGGCTCGTTGCCTTCTTCGGCGTAAAAGTAAAACTGGTAGCCTTTGACTCTTAAAACCGTGGGCATGAAGAAATGATGTTGGAATCACCCGAAAGCCGCGAGCCCTTTCTCAATCCTCGCCAGCGCCCTTTCTTTCCCCAGCACTTCCAGCAAATGATACAGGCTCGGGCCGGAGGGGTTGCCGGTGCAGGCGAGGCGGACGGGATGCACGAGCACGCCGGCTTTCACGCCGCCTTTGAGGTCGGAATGTCCTCAATGCTGGCAATATGCAGGATCGAACACCGTCTGGTGAGCAAGGCAAAGCCCTCCGTGTCCTGCTCAATTCCCACCTCAATGGCGTTGCTAAGAACAAAAGCGGAATCGTGGTTCTTAATGTCATACGTTTCGCCGTTTGACATCCGGATTCGGAAGGGCCGGAACGGTGTTTCCTCCATCCGCTCTTTGAGTTGCTTTGCGGTGAACATGCGCAATTTCCTTAAGGTCTTTCGTGACGCATGTCAAATTCTCATCCGAACAGGGCCAAAGCGCGCGCAATCCTCCCCAACGCCTTCTCCTTCCCGATCACTTCCAGCAAATGATACAGGCTCGGGCCGGAGGGGTTGCCGGTGCAGGCGAGGCGGACGGGATGGACAAGCACGCCGGCTTTCACGCCGAGTTCGCCGGCCACGGCTTTCAAAGCGCCTTCGAGGGTCGCGGCGTTGAAGGGATCGGCCTTGGTGAAGGCGTCGCGGAGTTTTTCCAGGCGCGGTCTGTTTTCGGGCACGAAGCTTTTCTTCGCGGCTTCGGGGTCGCAGGTGATTTCCTCGCGGAAATAAAATCCGCCATACGCCGGGAGTTCGCTGAAGGTTTTGATTTTGCCTTTGCAGGTGTCGAGCGCGGCTTTGACGTAGTTCACGTCGAACTTGTTGGTGTCAATGCCGACCTTGGCGAGCGCGTGGACACACATTTCGTAGAAGCGGTCGTTGGGCAGTTCGCGGCAGTATTCGCCTTGCAGCCAGACGAGTTTCTCGAAGTCGAACTTGGCGTTGTGCCGGAGAATCTGCGGCAGGTCGAAGCGTTCGACGACTTCGGCAAGCGAAAGTTTTTCGGTGTTGTCCTTGGGCGACCAGCCGAGAAGACAAAGGTAATTGTTCACGGCTTCGGGCAGGAAACCTTCGTCGAGATAAGTCGTGAGGGACGCGCCGCGGTCGCGTTTGCTCATTTTGCTGCCGTCGGCGTTCAGGATAAGCGGAATGTGGGCGTAACGCGGCGGTTCGACACCGAACGCGCGGAAGAGCGCGATGTGCTTGGCGGTGTTGCTCAGGTGGTCCTCGCCGCGAATGACGTGGGTGATGCCCATCTCCAGGTCGTCCACGACGTTGACGAAGTGGAACACGGGCTGGCCGTCGGAGCGCACGATGACGAAGTCGGGATCGGCTTCCTCGCGGTCAGTTAGTTTGCGCAACACGTCGCCAACGACGAGGTCGGGAATGAGGACCGGCTCGCCCTGCATCTTGAACTTCACCGCGCCTTCGTGTTCGTAGGCGAGGCCGTGGGTGAGCAACGCCTCAACGCGACGCTGGTAATTCTCCCGGCGCTGACTTTGGAAATACGGCCCGCGGTCGCCTTTGCATGGGCCGGTGGCGTCGCTGGTCAGCGGGCCTTCATCCCAGTGCAAGCCGAGCCAGCGCAGGCCGTTGAGAATCACATCCACGGCTTCCTGCGTGTTGCGCGCGACATCGGTGTCTTCGATGCGGAGAATGAACGTGCCGTCGGTGTGCCGCGCATAAAGCCAGTTGAACAATGCTGTGCGCGCGCCGCCAATGTGGAGGAAACCCGTCGGACTCGGCGCAAAACGAACGCGAACTTTCATGTCGGCGTTCAACATCACAGATTCCCACGCCGCTTGTCGAGCGCGGCCAACACGGCACAAAGCGAAGCCAATCGCGGCGTGGAGACGCCCCTGCCCTGCGCCTGTCGCAACGGTTCGAGGAACAGGCTCTCCAGTTCCAGCGGCCGCCCACATTCGAAGTCGAGCAGCGTCGAGGCTTTGTATGGCCCCATGGTGCGCGTGCGGGAGATTTGCTTTTCGGCCAGCGCTTCGGAAACACCCAAGCCGAGCGCGTTGGCCGTGACGATGACCTCCAGCATAAGCTCACGCACGAGATTTTCCCAGCGGGGGTCATCCAAGAGCTTGTCGGTCGTCAAACATTCCCCGACACCTGACACTTGACACCCCGCACCTGACACGGCCTCGTATCCCGCCGCGCTTGCCACGCCAAGGCCGTTGAACGGAACGTTCCAGACCAGTTTCTCCCAGTGCGCCCGCGCCAGATTGTCGGTGACTTTGCAAACCACACCGGCATGTCGGAACATGGAGGCAAGATCATGGGTGCGCGGTTCGGGCCAGCGCTGAAATTCGCCGAGCACGATCAGCCCGTGATCCAGATGATGAATCACGCCCGGCTCGGCGCGGTTCAAACAGACGAAACAAAGCCCGCCCAAAATCTGTTCCGGCGGGAAAAGCCGCGCCAACTGCTCTTCGTTCCCCAAACCGTTTTGCATTGTGACGACCGCGGTCTTCGGTCCGACCAAAGGTGGCAGCAACTTGAAGAATTGATCGTTGGCTGTTGTCTTCAGCGCGATCAACACCAAGTCGCTCACCCCTATTTCTTCCGGCGATTTGGCGCAATGCGGGCGTACGTTGAAATTGCCCGCCGGACTGCGAATGAAAACTCCTTTGCGGCGCACCGCGTCGTAATCCGACCGGAGCAGGAAATGGACATCCTGCCCGTCGCGACAGAGCATCGCGCCGTAATAGCTGCCCACGGCGCCGCAACCGACGACGGCGATTCTCACGGCTTGGGCCTCCCGTTCTCAATCTTAATCCTACTCTTCATCTTAATCTCTGCGCCGAACCCGCTGTCCAAAGTGCAGAGGATTAAGATTAAGATTACGATTAAGAGCAAGACTGCGAAGTAGGCTGACGGCGGATACGGAACTAGCCGCCACACGCCGCCACCGTCAATTCCAAATCTCCAATAAAAAAGGCACTCCGACGCTGTCAGAGTGCCCGTGGGAAAAACCGTGATTTACTTCGCGCCGAGGATGGCGTCCTTCGCGGCCTTGGCGACGCGGAACTTCACGACGCGCTTGGCGGGGATATTGATCTGCTCGCCGGTCGCGGGGTTGCGGCCGATGCGGGCCTTGCGATTCACCAACACGAGTTTGCCGATACCCGGCAACGTGAACGTGTTCTTCGCGTTCTTGTACGCCAGGTCGGCGATGTGTTCGAGGATCTCCGCCGCCTGCTTCTTTTTGAGACCGGCCTTCTCGGCGACGGCGGCGGCGACTTGGGATTTGGACATTGCGTTTGCCATAGTGTGTTTCAGTTGTTGTTTGGTTGTGCGTTAAAAGTCATTCGACTCGGCTCGTATTAAAGACGTTCAACCCCGTGGCGCAAGAACAATTTGCAAATAATTCTCAACAAAAACGGCCTTTCGCGAACACGCCCGTAACAGGGGCCTTGACTTGTCGCGGCGTTTTTCCAACATCGGACGTGGCCCTGTTCACCATCCAGAACGAATTCCGCTACGAGATCGTGCGGAAGATTTTTGAAGGCGGCATGGGGATCGTCTATGAAGCGGAGCAGCACGGCGCGCGTGATTTCGTGAAGCGCGTGGCGATCAAAGTCATTCGCGCCAACTACGCCAGCCAGAAAACCTTCATTGATAATTTCATCGGCGAGGCGAAGCTGGTCGCCGATTTGATCCACACGAACATCGTTCAGACCTACCAACTCGGCGAAGCCAATGGCGTTTATTTCATCGCCATGGAACTTATCCGCGGGGTGAACCTCGAGCAATTCGAGCAGCAATTGGCCGATAAAAGGCATGTTTTGCCCGAGAAACTTGCCGTCTTCATTACCAGCCGGGTGGCGCGCGGCCTGGCTTACGCGCACGCCAAAACCGACAAGGACGGCAGACCGTTGGGCATCGTCCACCGCGACGTGAGCTTCAAAAACATCATGATCGCCTTTGAGGGAGACGTGAAGCTGACGGACTTCGGCATCGCCAAGGCGCGCGGACTGCTGTCAGACCAGGAGGGCGAAATCGTCGCGGGCAAGGCCGATTACATGAGCCCGGAGCAGGCGAATTTCCAGATCACCGACAAGCGTTCCGACCTGTTTTCCGCCGGCGTGGTGCTCGGGCACCTGTTGCTGGGCAAAAATGTTTTCAAAGGTCCGACCGCCGAGGAATCGCGCCGGCGGATTTTGAACAGCCCGATTCCCGACTTCCGTACTCTGGATGGACGCATTGACGACCGGCTCAACGAGATTCTGCAACGCTGCCTGACCCGCGATCTTAGCCAGCGTTATGCGACTGCGGATGAACTGATGTACGACCTCGAATATTATATCTACCACGGCGGCTACGGCCCGACGAATGAGACGCTCGGGAAGTTTATTCGCGAATTGTTCGGCCAGACGATACCGACCTCCCCCGTCGCCGACATCCGGGGCAAGACGGAAGTTCTCGAACACACCTCCCGCCTCCGCGCCAAGTCTGAGCCGACATGAAGCGCGCCTCTCGCGGCCAAATCGTCAAGCTCGGTTTGCTGCAAACCGCCTGTTCGCCAGACCCGAAGGCCAATCTGAAGAATACGCTGGCGCTCGCCGAACGAGCCGCGCGCCATGGCGCACAAATCATCTGCACGCCGGAGTTGTTCCGTTCGCAGTATTTTTGCCAGACCGAAGACCACGAAAACTTCAAACTCGCCGAGCCAATTCCCGGCCCCAGCACGGAGGCCTTCCAAAAGCTCGCGCGCAAGCACAAGGTCGTGATCATCGCGTCGCTGTTCGAGCGGCGCGCCGCCGGCGTTTATCACAACACCGCCGCGATCATTGATGCGGACGGTTCGCTGCTCGGGACGTACCGGAAGATGCACATCCCGGACGATCCGCTGTACTACGAGAAATTTTATTTCACGCCCGGCGATCTGGGCTTTCGCGCCTGGCAAACGCACTATGGCAAGATTGGCGTGCTGATTTGCTGGGACCAATGGTATCCGGAAGGCGCGCGGCTCACGGCATTGCAGGGCGCTCAAATTCTCTTTTATCCGACCGCCATCGGCTGGCATCCAGGTGAAAAAGCGGCACAAGGCGCCAAGCAACACGACGCGTGGCAACTCATCCAGCGCAGCCACGCCGTCGCCAACGGCTGCTACGTGGCCGTGGCGAATCGCATCGGCCACGAGCGTCCCGTCGGGGGCGATGGCATTGAGTTCTGGGGACAGAGTTTCGTTGCCGGCACATCGGGCGAAATCCTCGCCCAGGCCAGCGCGAACAAGGAAGAAACTCTCATCGTGCCGGTGGATCTCAGGCAAGTGGACGCGACGCGCACCCACTGGCCGTTTCTTCGCGACCGGCGGATTGATGCTTACGGTGGACTGATGAAGCGGATGATTGACTAGAAGCGAAGCACCCGCGGACGAAACGCAGGCTGCCCGGTGAAAAGAATCATTTTGATCGCCGTTGCGTGTCTGGTCTTTTTGACCAGCGTCGTCGCGCTTTATCATCGCAAATTGCCTGCTGAACCATCGTATCGGGATAAGACTCTGTCTGCCTGGCTCAACCAACTCGACTATTCTCATCGACCGCAGGACGTGCAAGCGAGCAACGCGGTGTACCAAATGAGCACGAACATCCTGCCTTTCCTGCGCCCGCCGTTACGCGCGCATGATTCCAGATTGAAGCTGGCGGCCTTTCGCCTGTTGTCCAAACAGCGCATGGTGAGATTTACTTTCACGCCTGCGGAAGCGCAACGCCAGCGAGCCTCCCGCGCCTGCCGTGTGCTTGGACCGAGTGCCGCCCAATTTCTGCCGGAACTCACCGCCATGCTTGACAGCCCTGATCGGGTCACTGCCTGGTGCGGTTTCGTCGCGATTGCCGATGTCAAACCGGGAGCGCAACGCATACCCGAGCTAACCAAGGCGCTGACCAATGGTTACGGACAAGTTCGATCGTCCGCTGCCTCACACCTCGGTAATTTGGGGGAACAAGCCAAGCCCGCAGTACCCGCCCTGATCAAAAGTCTGAATGACGGTGACGCCGAAGTGCGGGTGCGTGTGATTAATGCCCTCGTTCGCATCCATCCCGACACGGCGATCTTGTTGCCAGTGCTGATCTCAAGTCTCGATGACAAAAGCCCGGTGGTCCGGCAGGAGGCAGGCATCGCTTTGGGCAGACTTGGAAACGATGCTGAACCCGCAAAGGCCAAGTTGGTCAAATGCCTGGAGGACGAGGACGAAAGAGTTCGCGACATCGCACGGAACGCGTTGAGAATGTTGGTGAAGGAACCGCGCTGAAAATGCGCGCCGGCAACAAACTCGGTACTTCTCGTCCCAGAGAGTGGATATGATTGCCTGGATTACCGGTGCAGGCGGACTCATCGGCAACCATCTCGTCCAAATTGGGCCTGACTTTGCATCACGCTGGCACGTTCGAGGGTTGACCCGTGCGCAACTCGACTTGCTGGATTTCGCCGCCGTCCGCCGCGCATTTCGTGAGCAGAAACCGCAACTGGTCATTCACTGCGCCGCGATGAGCCGCAGTCCCGACTGCCAGGCACAACCGGAACTCGCGCGCCGCATCAACGTCGAAGCCACCGCGCTGCTCGCGGAACTCGCTGCGGACATTCCGCTGGTTCTCTTCTCCAGCGATCTCGTCTTCGATGGGCGCAAGGGAAACTACGTCGAAAACGATCCCGTCGGTCCTTTGAGCGTCTATGCCGAAACGAAAGCGGCCGCCGAGCGCATCGTGGTGGCGAATCCGCGCCACACCGTCATCCGCACTTCGCTCAACGGCGGCACGTCGCCCGCCGGCGACCGCGGGTTCAACGAGCAGATGCGCCTCGCGTGGCAGGCGGGCCGAACGTTGAAGCTCTTCACCGACGAATTCCGCTGTCCGATTCCCGCCGCCGTCACCGCGCAGGCCACATGGGAATTGGTGAACAAGAACCAGACCGGTCTTTTTCACATCGCGGGCGGTGGACGATTGTCACGGCTGCGGATCGGACAACTCATCGCCGCGCGCTGGCCGCAGTTGAAGCCCAAGTTTGACGCAACATCCGCGAAAGCGTACCCCGGCGCGCCGCGCCCGCTGGATAGCTCGCTCAATTGCGCCAAAGCGCAAAAGCTGCTTTCCTTTCCGCTGCCCGGATTAACCGAATGGCTCGCGGCGCATCCGAGCGAACCGTTTTGAATCCGCAATCTGCAGTCCGCAATCCGCAATACCGTGGCCGTCTCGCGCCCTCGCCCACGGGTTATCTGCATCTCGGTCACGCCCGCACTTTTTGGATCGCGCAGCAGCGGACCCGCGCAAGTGGCGGCACGCTCGTCTTGCGGAACGAAGACATAGACGCCATGCGCTTCAAGCTGGAGTTCGTTCCGGCGATGATTGAGGATTTGCGCTGGTTCGGGTTCGCGTGGCAGGAAGGACCGGATTGCGGCGGGCCGTTTGGTCCGTATAACCAAAACGAGCGGGCTCAGTTCTACCGCGCCGCGCTCGACCAGCTACGAACCGGCGGCTTCATTTACCCATGCACTTGCTCACGGAAGGACATCCGGTCCGCCGCCCGCGCCCCGCACGCCGCTGATGACAACGAACCGATCTATCCGGGAACATGCAGGCCGAAGGAAGATGCCAGGTGCGAGGTGTCAGGTGTCAGGAAGACCCCATACCTTACCTTACCTGACACTCCGCACCTGACACTTGGCACTCGCTTCAACTGGCGTTTCCGTGTGCCCGACGGCGAGACCATTTCCTTTGTGGACGGCAACCTCGGCCCGCAGCAGTTCGTCGCCGGAAAAGATTTTGGCGATTTTGTTGTCTGGCGGCACGACAACATCCCAGCCTACCAACTCGCCGTGGTCGTGGACGATGCAGCCATGCAAATCACCGAAGTCGTACGCGGCGCGGATTTGCTGAAGTCCACGGCGCGGCAACTCTTGCTCTACCGGGCACTCGGCCTGGAGCCGCCAGAATTTTTCCATTGCCCGCTAATGACGGATGACGCCGGCACCCGTCTGGCCAAACGACACGATGCTCTCAGTCTGCGCAAGCGGCGTGAGCACGGTGAATCGCCCGAAGCGTTGCGTCGCACGTGGTAGGGACGCGTTCCACCGCGTCCCAATCTTCTCCGGACAGAATGAGACGCGGTGGAACGCGTCCCTACCGCGCCGCTACGGGAACGTATTTACATTTGTAAAGATTCCGCTGGACGGCTTGACAGTTGTAGAGCAAGCTCGCCGCCGTTCAATTCGCACCTTATGCCAAAGCTCGAAATCGAACTGACCGAAGCCGAATGGACGATCATCAAAGCGGTCTGGGAAAACGAACCCTGCGCCGCCCCAGCCATTCAGGAGAAGTTATTCAAGCGTACCGAGTGGACCTACTCAACCGTGCGCACGCTCATGGACCGGATGGTCGCCAAAGGATTACTCACCGCAGAGAAAGTCCGCAACCTCACGCAATACAAATCCGCCATCACGCGAGCGCAGGCGCAACGCGGTGAATTGCTTTACGCGCTCAAGCACGCGTTCAACGGCGCGCTGACGCCGATGGTCCAGTGCCTTCTCGAAACCAACGATCTCTCCGCCGACGAACTCGCCAAGCTCGAATCCGTTATCAAGGCGAAGAAACGCACCGCGAAGAAGTGAATGGCGCCACACCGTGCCCCACGAAGCGAGAACATGACCTCACTGATTGAAACGCTGAATCGCTGGGGCGGGCGCATTCCCGATTTTGCGTGGCCTATGCTGTGGCAGTCCAGCGTCTTGATCGCGGTGCTGTTCGTCTTCGATCTCGCAGCGCGCCGGAAGGTGCGCGCTTCGGTCCGCTACGCCCTTTGGCTTGTGGTGCTCGTGAAACTGTTGCTGCCGCCCACATTAGCCTTGCCGACAAGCCTGGCGTGGTGGGTTCGTCCTTCGGCAACGCCACCGAAGCCACAATCAAAAACAACAGCTTACGTGGTTACTTATGGCGATTTCGTCCCGGCGAACTTCCCGCAAGCCGCACCGCCGATCTTTGTGCCAACGCCCAAGCCATCGCTATCAGGCGCGGGTCGGACTGCCGCGACGCGGGCTGGGGTGGGCGTTGCCCTGTTGGCCTGGTTGGTCGCGCGCTGGGGACAAGTGACGGGTAACGTGCGCCAGGCAGCGGTCGCTCCCGCGTCGCTGAATGAAGTGCTGGACGAGGTGCAACACGGCATCAAGTTACCGCGACGCGTGCGATTGCTGGTCACGAATCGCGCAATGTCGCCAGCCGTCTGCGGCTTGTTTCGCCCGGTGATCTTGTTGCCGCAGTCGCTGGTGGAACGACTCAAACCTTCACAACTCCGCGCAGTGTTGCTCCACGAATTGGTTCATCTGCGGCGCGGCGATGTGTGGGTGAATTGTGCGCAAGCGTTGCTCCAGATTTTTTACTGGTGGCATCCCCTGCTCTGGCTGGCCAACGGCCGCATCCGCCGCGTCCGTGAAGAAGCCGTGGACGATGCCGTGATGCTGGCGCTGCGGCACGACGCGGAAACCTACGCTCCCACGTTGCTGGAAGTGGCGAAGCTCGCATTCAATCGCCCGCTCGCCAGTCTCGGACTCGTGGGAATCATGGAATCCCGCAGCGCTTTGCGCCAACGAATCGAGCGACTGATGGATTTCCGGCCCCCACGAGCAGCCGGGGTGAGCCTCGTTTCGACCCTTTGCACAATTACCTTTGCTGCGTTCGCGCTCCCGATGGGTGAACGTTCAATCAATTCAGTTGCGAGTACGGCAGACGAGCTTGCCACCCAAACCAACAAAAACTCAAATCCGGTCGCAACCACGAATTTCACTGGCGAATTCGAACTCTCCGGAGCAAAGCCCGACAGTGCCGTGCATTATAACCACTCCGCTGGAATGGCCACGGCTAGCAACGGCGCATGGGCGCGGTACAAGGGAGTCACCTTAACCGCAGACTCGATTGCTGTAGATTTGAACGCCAAAGCAATCACGGCAGACGGTCATGTGCGTCTTACTCGCGGCTCCAACACGACCGAGCGCTGGTTGGGGCAACACTTGCGGCTCACCTCCGAAGGCGGAACGGTGACTGTGGAAGGTTCAGCTCTCAAAACGCTCGGAGGAGTTGTCGGAAGCGGTGGGCAAACGAACGACAGCGAATACCAATCGAATGCATTGATTCCCCACTTCAGGATGAAGTTTTATGCCCCACTCTCCAACGAGAAGATGAATGCAACGTCTCAACCCAGTGCCGATCCACGCACGAACCTTATTTTCACAGGCCAAGGCCGCCAGGAAATCCTCAGCAAACTTGACCGCATCCGATTGGATACGGTGCTGTACCAGAGGCTAGGACTTGGCGAAGCGGTGCGTGAGCTTAATGAGGAGGCCAAGAAGCGAGACCCTTAAAAAAGAGGGATCAATTTCATGATTGATCCCAACGCAGTCGCCGCCCAAGCCGCGCTGGCGGGGCCCGTGGATCCGACGACGGGATTGCCGG
>CAZNOE010000135.1:0-11041 GCA_964574525.1 uncultured Bifidobacteriaceae bacterium | reverse complement strand
ATAAGCGCTGAAAGCATCTAAGTGCCAAGCTCCTCCCAAGATATTGTTTCCCGGAGCGCAAGCTCCCTAAAGACCACGGGTAGACCACCCGTTTGATAGGCCAGAGGTGTAAGCGCCGTGAGGCGTTAAGCTGACTGGTACTAATCGGTCGTGAGGCTTGATCGCTTTTTTCTTTGTCTCGTGGCCGCGGGCGCAAGTTCGCGGATCACGAATAAGGAATAGCGATTTTAACTCACGGATTGTAGCCCTGTTGTCCTGTGTGTAGTTTTCAGAGAAAGGCCGAATCGGTTCGGTGGCCGCGATTGTAAGAGCGCGGATTGATCTTTTAAAATTTGGTGAGTGGGCTCGTGGTTTGTGTCAGGTCTTACTCCTCACCCGTCATTTTTTGGTGGCTATGAAGCTGTGGTCCGACCCGTTCCCATTCCGAACACGGCCGTCAAACGCAGTCTTGCCGATGGTAGTGGTTGTATAGCTTCCGCGAGAGTAGGTTGCCGCCAGATATTCAAAATGTAAAAAAGCCGAAACTCCCCGAGTTTCGGCTTTTTTCATTTTCCGTTCACGGAAGGATTGATAAGCTCCCCTCGGATTTCCTCTGTGTCGCCGGCAGGGCAAACCGAACTTTCGCTGGCTTTCGCTGGCATTGTTGTAGCCGGCCATTTAACCTTTCCCGCAATCAGGCCATAGACTTCCATGAAATACATCCATCAACCAAACTGGCGCCGGCGAATTGTAATCCGGCTGGCATCGGCCGTCATGGCCCTGCTGCTCGTCGGATTGACGCACGGCACAGCTCAGTCGGTTCGGAACGAAGCCAGGATCGACCCGAAGTTCGAGCGATGGCTCAAACCGCAAGAATGGCAGAGGGACAGCGATACGCCGGCGCTTTCGCTGGGAGAAAAAGGAAAGTTCGACGACCAGCATATTTTCGCTCCCCACGTCATCCGGCAGGACGGTGAGTTTTGGATGTACTATTGCGGATCGCAGCGATGTGTTGACGCCGGGACTTACAAGGGCGTGGCCAAGGACCCGGAACACTCGGAGAAATCGGACCAGAGACTTTTCAAAGCTCGGTCTGGCGAAGAGCAAAGACGGCGTGAAATTCATCCGACAAACCAGCGAGCCGGTCTTCAGTTTCGGCGACGATGTTCATTCCGTCGTGACTGCGGCCATTCTGAAAAACCCGGACGGCTCCGTTCATCGTGAGAAAGGAAAGCTCAGGATGTATTTCGCCGCCGTGGATTTCCCGCACGGCACTTACGCGCATGATCTCTACGAAACCACCAGTGCTGACGGCATCCATTGGGCCAAACCGGCGATGGTGATGGAAAATGCTTACGCGCCGTGCGTGATCAAAGAAGGCAAAAAATACCGCATGTGGCACACGTGGATTAACAAGCATCCCTGGCACACGAGCTATGCCGAAAGCGAGGACGGCACTCATTGGACGAGAACCGAGAAGCCCTGCATCCAGATTGACCAGCCATGGGAGGTCAAAGACCAGGTTTATCCACTGGTCATCAAAACCGATGGAGTTTACTTGATGATTTACGGCTGCTACTGGGCCGACGACAAACATACCGCGCTCGGCTTTGCGGTGAGCAAGGACGGACTGAACTGGACCAAACATCCGGCGAATCCTGTTTTTAAACCCGAACCGAGCCACGATTGGGAATCGAATTTCACCACGAGCCAGACCCTGATGCGCCTGCGCGACGGCAGTTTCCGACTCTGGTATGCGGGCCGCCGACAGCCGCCATGGAGCAACCTTTACTTCGCCATTGGCACGGCCCATTGGGCCGGGCCGGATAAGTAAAGCAACGGATGGTCCGCCAGGACGCCTCAGGCACACGTGACAGATAAAATAGCCATTCGGGTCGCGGCGTTGCTGGGTTTTCTGGCTGTGGCGCTTGGCGCGTTCGGCGCACACGGGCTGAAGGAGATTCTGGCGCGGCACGATACGGCGGCCATTTGGGAGAAGGCAGTGCTTTACCATTTCATTCACGCGGTAATGTTGTTTGTGCTGGCGCAACGGAGGCCCGTGCCAAGCGGTCCGTGGCTGAGTTTCTTCGGTGGCATCTTGTTTTTTTCCGGGTCGCTCTACCTCCTGGCGCTGACGAATGCGCGTTGGCTGGGCGCGATCACGCCCTTGGGCGGCGTGAGTTTTCTCGTGGGCTGGCTGTGGCTCGCGGTCGGCGCGGGCAAGTCCACGCCGTAAAATGCCGTTGCCAAGTCCGCAGGCGTTCGTTATACGGATACCATGAACCCACAGCGTTGGCGCTGCCACGCGGAGGCTTTCCGCGACGGACGCCGTGCCGGGGAGACGGATGGGTTTTCACTCGTCGAACTTCTCATCACGCTGGCGCTGGTGCTCATCCTGACGACCATGTATTGGGGATCCAGTTCGCGCAGCAATCAGCGCACGCAACAAAAGGCCTGCCAGAAAAATCTTCAGAAGGTTTTTATCGCGCTGGAGATTTACGCGAACGACCACGCCAAAAACTTCCCGCTCGTGGCCAGCGCCCGGACTTCGGAGGAAGCGCTGGACGTGCTCGTGCCGCGTTACACCGCGGACACGGCTACGTTTATTTGTCCGGGTAGCAAAGACTCGGCATCGCCAGCCGGCGAATCGTTTTTGAAACGAAGAATCAGCTACGCCTACTACATGGGACGGCGTTCGTCCGACACGGCGGAAGCGTTGATAAGCGACAAACAGGTGGACACGCAGTCGAAGACCGCCGGCCAGCAGGTTTTTTCCATCACCGGGAAGCCACCAGGCAACAACCATCACAAGTTCGGCGGCAATTTCCTTTTCTGCGACGGGCACATGGAACTGACACCTGCCCGCGCGCCGTTCTCTCTCGGGTTGACTCAAGGCGTCGTTTTGTTAAATCCAAAGCCTTAACGACCATGAAACTCCAGTGCGCGTGCGGCGCGAAATACGCTTTCGAGGTCAAGCCGGAGATGCTGAACAAACCGGTGCAATTCGTCTGCCCGGGTTGTGGGTTGGATTCCTCGGCGTTCGTGAATCAATTGGTCCAACAGGAACTCGGCGTTGCACCACCGCCGGCCGATAAGCAAGGCGTGTCAGGTGCGGGGTGCGAGGTGTCAGGTCACCTGACTCCTGACCCCGCGCACCTGACCCCGCACGCTACGCCCCGTGTGCGGCTCCACAGCGGCGGCCAAAATCCAGCGGACCTTCCCCCGCCGACCACCGATCAACGCGTTTGTTCCAAACATCCCGGACAGCGCATCGTCGAGCATTGTGTCGTCTGCAACAAACCGCTTTGCCCAAGGTGCATGGAATTCTTCGGTTACGTTTGTTCGCCGCTGTGCAATCAGAAGGCCAAATTCCAAGGCATCGAAGTTCCGGAGTTCGCCGGACAGAAGGCTGTGGTTGAGCGCCGGCACTGGCGGAAAGTTGGGCTCATCGTGGGCAGTGTCAGTGCGGCAGCGGTTGTGTTTTTGGGCGTGTGGATTTGGTATGCATTTTTTGGCTCGCGGCCCAGCCCGGCGTTTTCCGTCCGGTTCCCTGAGCCGTCGTATTCGGGCCAAAGCAGTTTATGTGGCAAGGATCAAATCATCTTCCTCCACGGCGACACGCTCGCGCGGCATGATATGAAGTCCAAAAAAGAAATCTGGTCGTGCCAGTTGGTGGACAAGAAACAAATCGAGCAAGAGGTGGCCGCCACGATCAAGGAGATGCAGTTGGCCAAGCAGAAGACAGAAAGCGAGAACCCGGACAGCGGCGATTTCTTCAAGATGCCGTCGCCGGAAAAACTGGCAAAGCAAATGGCGCGGGCCGCTGCCGAGGCACTGGAGCTTCACGTGCGCGGCCAGAACGTGTGGGTCTCCACACCGGAAAAATTGGTCCGCTACGATTGGAACACCGGCAAACAGCTCCAGGAAATTCCGCTCCTAAGCGGGCTGAGCGGAGCGATTCCCCTGGGCGACGAATTCCTGCTGCTCGCACAAAATGACGTGGGACAGGAAGTCATCACGCACATCAATCTCGCCACCGGCAAGACTCGCGAGGAGGAAATCGGCGAGCCGACGAAGGCCGCGCTGGCCAGCGCCCCGGCACAACCCCCGAAGTCAGGTGCGGGCAAATCGAGCCGCGCTGGCGCGATTGCGGGCGCCACGCCGCCTTCCGGTTCGCCGAAGCCCCTGGATCCGGCGAAAGTGGCGTCCCAAGTGCAACGCATGCCGTTGCCGGGCAGGATCGCGTTGCCCGCCGTGTTGGCCGTGAGCGCGAACCAGGAGAAAGTGCTCGCCGAAATCCGCGAGCAAGAGCGCGGCAAGCCACGCCCTGCGCCCGGACTGGAGGCGGAGCCGAATCACTTTTCGCTGATTCCAACGCGGGATGGTTTCGTGCAGTTCTCCGTGAACTTGCTCGAGTCCAAGATCGTCGCCCACTCCGCAATGAAAGCGCGACCAAAGAAATCCGCCCTCGACGGACCGGTGTCGGTGACGGCGACAGCGGATGTCGCCAATGAGATTTTCAACGAAATGCAACGCGACCGCGCCCGCGACATGGTGGAGGAAGATGAAAGCCGCTACCAGGTCACCGTCCGGCTGCCCGGCGCGAAAGACGTGCCTGACTGGACGGGCGAAGTCGTCGGCCCGCCCGCGTTGTATCCGCTCAAGACGGTGAACGTGATCGCCGCCGGCAAGACCCTCACCGTGCTCGACAAGTCGAACAAGAAAAAGTGGCAGGCCACGCTCAATTACCGCGTCGCCGAGGGCGCCGGCGCTCTGGACGAAGATCATGCGCCCTACGGTTTGGGTCCCTGCGTCGAGCGCGGCGACACCCTGTACGTTATTGATCAAGGCGTGTTGACCGCGTTTGATCTCGAGAAAGGCGAAGCGCGGTGGCGGTTGCCGTCGGTCGGCATCGCGGGCCTGTTCTTCGATGATGAAGGCAAGATTTACCTAAACAGCACCACAGCCAGCCCGGACGCGATCAAATACTCGCGGCAGATTGACGTGTCGGAGAAGACCAGCGCCGTGATTCTCAAGCTCGATCCTCAGAAGGGCACGACACTCTGGGCCGCCGAGCCGGGGGGACAAATCAGCCACCTCTCGGGGAAGTTCATTTACACCATCCAGTCGTACCAGCCGGATGATGACGAGGACAATCCCTACACACCGGACACCGGATTCGAGAAGTTGCCGTACATGAAGATCAAACGGATCAATCCCAAAACCGGCCGGGTGATGTGGGAACACTTTCAGCAACGCGCGCCGCTGAATGTGCAGTTCGAGAAGAACTCCATCCAACTCGTCTTCAAGAAAGAAGTGCAGGTGCTGAAGTTCCTGTCGTTTTAGGCTCGTCGCGCATCGGGGAGGTCGGACCGCCTTTCGATTGAATGTTTCCGGGCTTGCGTTGTCCAAACTCCGTTGGTCTAATCAACCACACCGACAACAACAAAACTATGAAAACAACATTAGCCCTCATCGGCGCGGCAGCCCTGCTGCTCGCCTTCACCAGTTCCAACGCGCTGGCCGCGGAAAAATCCGTCACCCTCACCGGCGACGCCAAATGTGCCAAGTGCATGCTCAAGGAAGGCAAGACCTGCCAGACCGTCATCCAAGTGGACAAGAATGGTAAAACGGTCAACTACTACGTCGCGGACAACGACGTCAGCAAGGCGTTCCATGAAGACGTCTGCCATGCAACCAAGAAAGTCACGGCCGCCGGCACGGTCAAAAAGGCCGACGGCAAAACCGAAATCACCCTCAGTAAGATAGACGTCGCCAAGTAAACGCTTCCGCGATTTTCAGCCGCCTGCGGCGCGAGCCTTTTCGCACCGCAGGCGGTGTTTTCTTTGTCGGTGGATAGTTCCTCGAAATTGAGGGACATGAGGCAGCACTCTGTGTCGCGCAAAACTTGCGCGCCGACAATCCTGTTTGAGCAATTCCTGCGCGGTTTGTTCCACTGTAATGCCCGAATTATTGATGTTTCAGGTTGGCACATGGCGTGCGTAGGGCGACGTTATACGCGTGCAGAACCGCTAACGTGCGGCTCTGTACGCCAACACAACCAAAACCGCAGCAGGAGAACAGTAACGATGAAATTAAACAAAATGTTAGTGACGGCTGGCATCGCCGCCGTGATGGCGTTGAGCACCAGTAAACTTGTCGCGCAAGACCCACCACCAGGCGGGCAGGGTGGAGACCGCCAAGGACGGGGAGGCAGAGGAGGTGGCAACTTCGATCCGGCCCAGATGCAGGAACGCATGATGGAAGGCGTTCGCGACCAATTCGCGATCAAGGACGACGCTGAATGGAAGGCCATTGAGCCGCTCGTCAAGAAAGTCATGGATGGCCGGCGCGAAGCCACGATAGGCGGCATGGGAATGATGTTTCGGCGGCCCGGTGGTGACAACAATGGTGGCGGCCAGGATCGGAGCCGGCGATTTGGCGGCGAACCAAGCCCCGAAGTCGAAGCGTTGCAAAAGGCAATTGAAGCCAAGGCGCCCAAAGAAGAGTTGAAGACGAAGATGGCGGCCGTCCGCAAAGTCAAGCAGGCCAACGAAGCGAAACTCAAAGCGGCGCAGGACGAATTGAAGAAAGTCCTCACCGTGCCACAAGAAGCCGCCGCCCTGCAAATGGGACTGGTGCAGTAACGCTCCGCTCCGCATCGTAATCCAACCGACTGTAACCGCGCGTTGCCCATGCCCCGCACTGAAGCAGACGAATCCGCATTGAAGGCGCTGGTGGAAAAGATGGTTGCCGCCAAGCAACTGTCCGCCACCGACGCCCTCTTGCTGACGGATGCCCAGAGCGCCAGGAAGGGCGCGCCGGTTTGGTCGGAGGAAGAAGTCCTTCGCTGGCTGGCCAAGGAGTACGGAGTAGATTTTACATCGCTCGATGACATCGAACCCGACCGGGAGCTTCTCTCTTTGTTTCCGGCCCGCGTGCTTCTGAAGGAGGAATTGCTTCCGCTCCGGCGCATCAATGGTACGGTCGAAGTCGCCACCAGCCGGCTCTTCGCGACACAGGGGCTGGACTCCCTCAAGACGCTGACGGGCCTGCGGCTCAAGCCCGTGCTTGCGCCCAGCGAAGCCATCCAGCGCGAGATGAAGAAGCGCCTCGGCGTCGGCGCGGACACCATCGGCACGCTCGACGAAGAAAAACCGTTCGAGGTGGTTGATGAAGACAAGCTCGAAGACACCGACCTGGATAGCGCCGCGGAAGACGCCTCGATCATCCGCTTCGTGAACCAGGTGTTGCGCGACGCCATCGAACTCCGCGCCTCGGACATTCATCTCGAACCGTTCGAGGACGAATTCCGCATCCGTTACCGCATTGACGGCGTGTTGCAGGAGGTGCCCGTGCCGGCGCAGTTGAAACGCTTTCAGCCCGCCATCGTGTCGCGCGTAAAAATCCTGAGCCACCTCAACATCGCCGAGAAACGCCTGCCCCAGGACGGCCGCATCAAGATTCGGATTGATGAGAGCGAAGTGGACATCCGCGTTTCGGTGATTCCGATGTTGCACGGCGAGGCGGTGGTGATGCGTCTGCTCCGCCAGAACTCCACGCTTCGCGGCATGGGCGAACTCGGCATGGACACGCGCGAATACAAATGTTTCAAGCACGTCCTTGAAATGCCGCACGGGATCATCCTCGTCACTGGCCCAACCGGCAGTGGCAAGACTTCCACGCTCTACACCGCGCTCAACGAAATCAACGACGCCGTCCGCAAAATCATCACCATCGAAGACCCGGTCGAGTATCAGCTCAAGGGCGTCAACCAGATTCAGGTTTCCGAAAAAGCCGGCCTCACGTTCGCGCGCGGTCTGCGCTCGATCTTGCGTCACGATCCGGATGTAATTCTCGTCGGCGAAATTCGCGACAAGGAAACCGCGCAAATCGCCGTGCAGTCCTCGCTCACCGGCCACTTGGTTTTCTCCACGCTCCACACGAACGACGCGCCCGGCGCGGTCACGCGGCTCGTGGACATGGGCGTTGAACCGTATCTCGTCGCGTCTTCGCTCGAAGCCGTGCTCGCGCAACGTCTCGTCCGCGTGCTCTGCAAGCATTGCAAAGTGGTGGACGATTCGCCGACCGCGCGAACGTTGAAAGTTCAGCTCGGCATTCCGCCCGAGACGACGATTTACAAGTCCGTTGGCTGCCGCGAGTGCCGGAACACCGGCTTCCACGGCCGCCGCGCGATTTTCGAGTGGATGGATTCGGACAACGAAATCCGCCAGCTCGTTTTGCGCAACAGCTCAAGCGACCAGGTACGCGATGCCGCCCGCCGCGCCGGAATGAAGACGCTGGCCGAAGATGGCTGGCGGCTCGTTCGTCTCGGCGTGACGACGGTGGATGAAGTCTTGAGCGTGACCACGGCCAAGGAGGTTTCGCTGACGATGAATCAGAGTTCGGAAGAACCGGACCAGGACGCGCCGCACAGCATCGCATTGAAACGGCCATGAAACATCCGACAACCAACATCCAACAACCAACATCCAATTCGCCGGCTGCGCGACCGTTGGTTGTTGGGCGTTGGATGTTGGTTGTTGCATGTTTTCCGAGTTGATCATGCCCACCTTCAGTTATAGAGCGCTGCAAACGGATGGCCAGATCGCCGAAGGCAAGATCGAGGCCGGAAGTCGCGCGGAAGCCTTTCGGACGATGGAGGGCCAAAGCCTGCGGCCCATCAGCCTGAAGGAAGGCATCAACGGCAAAAGCAAATCGCTCGCGACCAGACCTTCGACCAGTACCGCGAGCTCCAGTGAGAGTTCCGCCGCGACTGCCATTGCGCCAGCCGAGCCGGGAATGAAAATCTCCCTCGGCTCGAACAAGATTTCGGCGCGCGTTCTGGAAAACTTTACCCGCCTGCTTTCCAGCTTGCTCGCGGCGGGTGTGCCCTTGAGCCGCGCCTTGGTGATTCTGCAAAGGGAAGCCGCGAACGCCACCGCGAAGGGGAAGTGGAAGGAAGTTCACGATCTCGTCGTGGACGGCATGACGCTGGCCGATGCGATGAGCAAATCGCCGGAAACGTTTCCGAAGGTCTATGTCGCGATGGTCGAGGCGGGGGAGACCGGCGGATTCCTCGACGTGGTGCTCGGCCAGATCGCGGACTTCCAGGCACGCGAAAAGGAAATGCGCGGCAAGGTGATGACGGCGATGCTTTATCCTGCCATCCTGCTGGTGCTGGCATTGTTCGTTCTGGTTTTCCTGCTCGTGTTTTTCATTCCGCGTTTTCAACTGTTGTTCACCGGCTTCGGCGCGCAACTGCCGATCCTGACGCGCATCATCGTCGGCGCGAGCGAAGTGCTGCGCTCCTACGGGCTGATTTTTGCCGTGGTTATAGTAGTCGCCGGATTGCTGGCGCGGGCGTGGGTGGTTTCACCCGTGGGACGGCGCGCGTGGGAAGGGTTGGTTCTCCGCCTGCCAGTCATCGGCAATCTCGTGGCGCAATTCGCCATGTCGCGCTTCTGCCGGATGCTCGGCACGCTGCTTGGCGCCGGCGTGCCGTTGATCAACGGACTGAACGTGGCGCGCCGCTCCATCGGAAATCAGATTCTCGTGGACGCGGTTGCCAATTCGATTGACCGCGTGAAGGAAGGCAAGGCGCTCGGCGTGAGCCTGTCGGAATGCCGCACGCTGTTCGCCGGTTCGGTGCTGGAAATGATCTCCGTCGCCGAGGAAAGCGGAAAACTCGATCAGGAACTGGTTCGCATCGCCAACGTCACCGAGGGCGACCTGGACCGGCAACTCAAGACCGCCGTTGCGTTGGCCGAGCCACTGATGCTGTTCTTCATCGCGGCGTTCATCGGCACCATCTTCATCGGCATGGTCTTGCCGATTTTCACTTTGCAGGATTACATCAAGTAACGACAAGCGCTGTTCAAACATGAAACTAAAAATCCAGAATCCAGAATCCAGAATCCAGAATCCACGCTCCGGCTTCACGCTCATCGAATTGCTCCTGGTGATGGTAATTCTGGGCATCCTCGCGGCCATCGTCGTGCCGAAGTTCGCCAATCGCGGTGAGCAGGCGCGGCAGACCGCCGCCAAGACGCAGATTGGCGCGTTCTCCACCGCGCTGAGCGCGTTCGAGATAGACAACGGACATTACCCGCGCGGCAAAGACGGTTTGATGGCGCTCCTTCAGAAGCCGAACGACGCGGCCGACTGGCGCGGGCCGTATCTCGAAGAAAAGGGTGGCATCCCGAATGATCCGTGGGGTCACCCCTACCTCTACGAATGCCCGGGCAAACATAACACCAGTGGTTACGACATCAGTTCCGCCGGCTTCGACGGTCGCGAAGGCACGGAGGACGACATCACGAACTGGCAGCTAGGCAAGTAACCGTGACGATTGACACGACATTTCGAAGGACGCGCGGCGGTGCCCGCCGGGACATTCGCGAACCGGATTTGGTAGGGCGCGTCACTCCGTGCGCGCCGCTCCGTATGCTCAAACCAATCGGCGCGCACGGAGTGACGCGCCCTACCACCGCCGAGACGGCCTTCACGTTGATCGAACTGATTCTCGTGATGACTTTGCTGGCGGTCATCCTCGCCATTTCCGCGCCCTCCTTGTCGCGGTTTTTTAAGAGCCGGGGTCTCGAATCCGAAGCACGGCGTTTCCTGGCGTTGACGCGCCACGCGCAGAGTCGCGCGGTTTCCGAAGGCGTGCCAATGGTGCTTTGGCTTGAGACCAAGCAACGACTTTACGGGGTGAACGCGGACAAAACGTTCGTTGAGGATGACCCGAAGGCCGAGCAGTTCAACGTGGACGAGACGTTGGAGGTCGAAGTCCGGCTTTCGTCCGAAGCGACGGCTGCAAGTGAGGCAAGCCAGTTTAAGAATGAAAAGCAGACGACGAGCGGGCTGTACACGCTGCGCTTCAACCCGGACGGCTTCGTCAGCACGAGCAGTCCGGAGGCCGTGATGTTTCGCCAGAAGGACAATGGTGAATTGTGGGTCGCGCAGAGCCGCAACCGTTTGAGCTATGAAATTCAAGCCGGCAAAACCGTGGCGAGCCGGTGAAAGATGATGAAATTGAACACGACATCTCGGACGGGAA
>CAZNOE010000134.1:0-11170 GCA_964574525.1 uncultured Bifidobacteriaceae bacterium | reverse complement strand
AGAACAACCGCATCAACGAAGCGATTCGAGACTTGGAAAAATCGCAAGAGTTGAACGAGAACCGGCGGCTCTACCGCTCCGGGCTTCTGCTCGACCAGGACCAGGCGGTGCGCAGCGCGAACCTGGCCGCCCTCTATCGTGACGCCGGGATGTTCGACGTGAGCGTGCGCGAAGCCGCGCGGGCGGTGAACGCCGATTATGCGAATTATTCGGCGCATCTGTTTCTGGCGAACAGTTACCTTGAACTCAGCGACCCGAATCTGATCAATCTGCGCTACGAAACGCCGGCCGAGAACGAATATCTGCTGGCAAATCTGTTGGCACCGGCGGGCGCGGGAACCCTCTCTCCAAACATCTCACAACAGGATTATTCCAAACTGTTTGAGCGCGACCGGCTCGGACTCTATTCGAGTACCGAGTATTTGAGTCGAGGCGCGTGGTCCCAAAGCGCGGCGCAGTATGGCACGTTCGGGAACTTCAGCTATGACGTAGAGGCATTCTATCTTTCGGACAGGGGACAGCGTCTCAACAACGATTCAGAACAGAGACATTTTTCCCTGCAGATGAAGCAACAACTGACATCGCAGGACGGCCTTTACGTGGCGGCCAGCTACCTCGAGATTGATGGAGGGGACCTTTTCCAACGGTATGATCAAAGCACGCTTGACCCGAGCTTTCGCACCAAGGAGAAACAAGAACCGATTCTTCTGCTCGGCTACCATCGTGAATGGTCTCCCGGAGTCCACACGCTATTGCTTGCCGCCCGTTTGGATGACAGCTTTTCGCTGGATGACCTCGTACGGCCCACGCTGGCAGTGTACAAAACCGGCGATCAAATTGACGGTGTCCAGGGGATCACAATGAAAGAGAAATATCGCGGCGAACTAGAAATTTATTCTCTCGAGGCACAACAAATTTGGCAGCACTCCGCCCACAACACTATCATCGGGACGCGCGTACAGTGGGGCGATATCAAGACACGAAGTGTGCAATCAAATCCATCGGACTTGGCGTTTATTTTCCCAGACCCGCCGACGCCGTCCGCCGCACAGGATTTCACAACTGATTTTGAACGGTTGAGCATCTACGGATACCATTATTGGGAAATTTTCAATCACTTTTGGTTGCTCGGCGGAATCAGTTACGATCACGTGACCTTCCCTGAAAATTTTCGCGATGCCCCGCTTTCTGGCAGCACAGAGACGGTGGATCAAGTCTCCCCGAAAGCCGGATTCATCTGGACCCCAGCAAAAAACACAACGATTCGCGCCGCTTACACCCGCTCTCTTTCAGGTGCCACACTGGACCAGAGCTACCGACTGGAACCGACTCAGGTAGCCGGATTCAATCAATCTTTCCGAAGCATCATTCCTGAATCGGTCTCGGGCGGGAATTCAGGTGCTCGATTCGAAACCTATGGAGTTTCTTTTGAACAGAAGTTCGGCACCGGGACCTATCTAGGCGTAACGGGGGAAATCTTAAATTCTGATGTCCAGCGCACCCGGGGCGCATTTGATATTTACCCCGATGTTCTCCCATTTGGTGTCCAATCCGGCCTTCGGGAGCATCTTGATTACACTGAGCGATCGCTTCTTTTTACCTTCAATCAGTTGCTTGGAGAAGAATGGTCGGTGGGTGCCCGATACAGGATAAGTCAGGCTGACTACAGAGACGACTTTGTTCAACTCTCCGATATGACCCCAGTGATTGATTTTCAGCCGAGGCAGCATTTGGAAAGTGTTTTGCACCAATTAAGCCTGCACACGATTTACAATCACCGTTCCGGCTTCTTCGCCCGGTTCGAGGCGCTTTGGCATGCCCAGAGCAATCAAGGTTACCTACCGGATGCCCCGGGCGATGATTTCTGGCAATTGAATGCCTTTGCCGGATTCCGGTTTCCCCGCCGCAAGGCGGAGATCATGGTTGGCTTGCTAAATTTGACCGATCAAGACTACCGCCTAAGCCCGCTGAATCTTCACAATGAGCTTCCTCGCGAACGGACTTTCATGGCACGCTTGCGGTTCGCTTTTTAAAGAACGAATGGAAGCGGTTTCTTCGAGAGATTCCTCTTCGATCACACGTCGATCACACGATCGCTTTGCCGCGAGCGCGGGAGTGCGCAGGCCAAAGAAATTATGGCGGATTAAAACCGTTCAGTTGTAAGGGGTACGCGTCAGTCGGCACTGCGGATGGAAAATACACGGTGAACTTGTAGGATGAACTGTCCAGCGGGCTCACGGTAACGGACCCGCCAGTTCCACATCCGTTGTTCCCAAATTTAGTTCCAAAAAACTTAATCTTCGTGTCGGTTCTCGTGATGTCCTGTGCCGTTTTTGGAATGTCTGAGTTTGTAGTAAAGCCGCACCGCAACGGCGGAGGCGGACAGGGCACGTAGTAATTGATGTATCCGACATACGGATATGGGCAACCAGTGCCACTGCCACTACCCCCCGGTGGAGGAGTGCTCCAAACGGTCATCGGCGAATTCGTTGACCATGCCATGAGGAGTGCCGGCTGAGTCATCACAAACACCGTGTCCTTGTGCACAGCACAGGAATAAAATCCCACGTTGTTCGTCGTGACATTATTGATTGTAAGCGTTTTGTTTGTTCCACCCGGTATCAGGTTGCACTTGAATACCCACTGATAACTGAGCGGTTCTTTGAGCGATTCTGGCGTCGCTGTGACTGTGAACTTCGCGCTTTGACCTAACTTGACCAGTTGATCTTGAGGCTGCTTGACAATTGTCGGAGGAGACAGTGGCCCTTCATAATTTTCCGCTGCGTACGACAACTGGGGAAGATGAGCCAACAGTCCCCACATGGCGGCACAAGCGATGGTGTTTTTGATTGTGTGTTTCATAAGGTGTTATGGGTGTATTTTTTATTGCCTAGCTTCCGAGGCCGAGGAAACACCCTAGAACGACCGGGTGGTCTAAGGGTCTTGGAGATTCGATTCCCCGGATGTTTGCTCCCGCCAGACCACCCTGTAAAGAGAAAAAAAGACCTGAAAAACGCTATCCTCTCTTCGCGCCTCCTTTACACTGCGGCTTTCAGAAACAATCCCAATTGAGCCGTGAAGTTCAAGGCCGTCATCGAACACAAACTGTTCAGACCCGCCCTCGGCGCGGCGCTGGCCGTGCTTTGCGGGCTGGCCTTATGGCAGATGCCGCTGGGCGAGCGGTGGGTGAATGCCAGCTACGATTATCTGTTCCGCTTCGGCGCGCGCACCCTCACCAATCAGGTCGTGCTCGTCCTGATGGATAATGAGGCCTATGGCGACCCCGAACTCGGACAGGTGCGCGGGAAACCTTGGGACCGGGCGTTGCACGCGAAGTTTTTGGACCAACTCGCCACCCAAGGCTCTTCGTGGGTGGTCTTCGACACCTTGTTTGATGAGCTGCGTGACGCAGTTCCGGACGAGGCGCTGGCCGCGGCGATGCGGCGTCACGGTCGCGTGGTGTTAATGGCTGAACACAAAGCTGTGGAGCATCCCGATATGGACAGCGCAGGGGCCACGCCGCCGACGGAGCCGTTCCTTAGCGCGGCACACACGAATTGGGGTGTCGCCTGGCTGAAGCCGGATCTGGACGAGGTCGTTCGCCGACACTGGCCTTTTCCTTCGCCCTGGCCTTATCCTTCGCCCGGACCCTATGACAGCTTGGCGTGGACGGCTGCGCGGTTAGCGGCCGCGAACTTGAGCGAGGCGCCACAGGACCGCTGGCTGCGCTATTACGGAATGCGTGGGGGGTGGACAAGCCTGAGCTATCATGTCGCGCTGGGCAAAACCAACAATTATTTTCGCGACAAGATCGTTTTCATCGGGAACAAGCCGAATACCACGGTGCCGGGTGATGGTGAAACTGACGAATTTCGCACGCCGTACACGCGCTGGACGGCCGAGTCGGCGGGCGGCGTGGAAATCCAGGTCGCCGAATTTCTGAACCTGATGAACGGGGACTGGCTGCGGCGGCCAGTCTGGTGGGTGGAGGTATTGGCGCTGACCGCAAGCGGTTTGGTGCTGGGCGGCGGGCTTTGTCGGGTGCGGCCGATGGTTGCGTGTGGGCTGGCCGGTGGGGCAGCGTTGGCCCTGACTCTCGGCGCGGTATCGTTCAGTCATTTCAGCAACTATTGGTTTCCCTGGCTGGTGATCGTCGGCGGGCAGGTGCCGTGCGCGCTGGCTTGCTCACTCTTATCCACCAGAATCCGTCAGGGAATGGAAGTTCCCGCGAAAGCTCTCGGCCCCACCGGCACGGTGGTGGTCACGATCCTGCCCGAGGCGCCTGATTACGAACTGTTCGATCCTCCTTTTGGTGAAGGTGGCTTCGGCAAAGTCTGGCTGGCGCGGAACGCCATCGGCCAATGGCAGGCGCTCAAGGCGGTCTATCAATCCAAATTCGGCAAGGCGGTTGGTCCCTACGAAACCGAGTTCAAAGGCATTGAACGATACAAACCGGTTTCAGAAAAGCATCCGGGACTTCTGCGCATTGATTTTGTCAGCCGCATGAAGCCCGAGGGGTACTTTTACTATGTGATGGAGCTTGGCGACGGGCAGACTGCGGATTGGAAGAACGCCCCGGCGACTTACAAGCCTTGGGATTTGGCATACTTGCGCGCCCTGAGCAAGGGTGGCCGCGTGTCGGTGATTGATTGCGTCCGGATTGGAATGGCGCTGGCGGAAGCCTTGGACTTCCTCCATCAAGAGGGACTCACCCACCGCGACATCAAGCCGTCGAACGTGATATTCGTAAACGGCCAACCCAAGCTTGCGGATGTTGGCTTGGTCAGCGATATCCGTTCTCCCGACCAGATCCACACTTATGCGGGTACGCCAGGTTACATGCCGCCACCCCCGGAACCTCCGGGGACGGTGCAGGCCGACATCTATGCCCTGGGGATGGTTCTTTATGTGGCAAGTACCGGTCGCGAGCCGGAATTTTTCCCGAATCTGTCCACAACGCTCATGGAGCGAACGGGCCATGCCGAGTTCATTCGCCTCAACGCGGTCATCCTCAAGGCCTGTCAACCGGATCCAGCGCGGCGGTACGCATCGGCGGCCGAGATGCATGTCGCTTTGCACGAAGCGTACCGGGCGATGGAACACGACACGACGGAGACACCTTGAGGGCTCACCTCACGACATGGATGTGCATCTCTCCGGGAGCAGAGCACTGCAATTGGCAAAGCGGCGATTCGCCATTACCCACGGCGGCGTCTGTTCCGTGCCTTCGCGGTCGTCGTGATTTGTCGGATTTATTTCGAGGTGCTTGGTCATGGACTTTGCGGCATGGCGAGCAAACCGACACCCCGTACCAAGTTCTCGACCGATTCGAAGTGAAACGTCCAGCGAGCGTAGCGCTTTTTGCTTTGATGACGACGAGAACTTGTTGTCTGTCCTCGATCTTGGTAGGGTCTTTTTTGGTCGGGCGCTTGGCGCAGTGGTTAGCGCGTCTCGTTTACACCGAGTAGGTCGGGGGTTCGAATCCCTCAGCGCCCACCAGCCTTCGCCCGCAATGCAGTTAAAGCATCACTAAAAAATGACAGAACCGGGACAGACTTGATTTGGCTTCAAAGCCCTTGGACTGCCTGAACTTAGAGCAGGGTATGCGAGGCTGGCGTGGAAACAAATAAATGGCAGAAACGTGACTCACGCCGGGTCAAGATCGGGCAGATTAAATGGCAGATTGAGCACGACGCCTTGCCGTAGGTGCTTTGCCGCGATGGACTAAACGAGGATTTGCTGGGCCAAGAATCGAGACAACTGCCATTTAATGTCCCATCTGCCAAGTTTTGCGGCGCATTACAGCAGTGGCATTTGCTCAGGGGAGTAAATGTCAGGGGGAATCATTCCTCTGACAAATCATTCCCTTGACACTTAGTATTCCCCACCATCAACCCGATGAACAGCCACCCCACGATCACGCACCAGATCACACCCACGATGATCATGGAGTCGGGGATCATTTGATCAAAAGCCATCGGCTTTCTTTTTGTAAGCTTCAGCCTGTTGCTGGTTTTTGCGTTCAGCAAAATCCTTCGCATGTTTGATGAAGGCTGCGGAGCGAACATCCAATGACCCGCCCAGGTGTTCTGCGACCGAGCCCTTCCGACTCTTCCATCGTGATTCGTAGCTGTGCCCGGTCCATTCATCATCCGGGCTGATGGCATCCCGCAAAGCTATCGCTTGATCACCAGACAGGTAGCCAAACGCTTTTGGCACCAGGCGCTCCCTGACACTGTGGCCATCCAAAAAGGTCACTGCGATGAAGAACTCTTTGAAAACGAAATTCGTCGTCGGCAAACCGCAGTCTCCAATCTGCGAGCCGCCGCCGATGATCTGGAGCTTCCGTGTTGATTCTCTGGAGCGCACCGGCGCGCCATACCGCTTCGTGATTTCCTCAGGGGTTTCACCGAGCCGTGCCGAGACAGTGGTGATTCCAAAACAACACAGCAACGCGATTGCAGGCAATGTGCAGAGGGTTTTCATTTGGCTTCCCGAATCAGATTCAAGACTTGTTTGATGAGTTTCGTCCGCCGCCGCCGCGGGTGGCGCAGCAGCGCGAGACGCACTTCCATTTCCCACGTTTCACGGCCGCCGAGTTTGACACGGAGAATATCGTCCGCCGTCCGCGCCGCAGGTACGCCGTTCTCACGGTTGAAGTCAATCAATTGATCGTCACCGCAGATGGCTGCCATTGGTCGTCAGCCTCGTCCCGCTGAACTCTGCGCACCACCAGCCGCCGATATTTTTCAACCTTCATTGTCTCTAATTCTACCCGTGACAAACGAAAGTATTGCGTGTTTGAAACGTACATTTGCAACCACTTACGGCTTTTTTGGCGGTCCTCATGAGGAACGCTGCGGCTTAACCGTAGGAGCACTTCGCCTTCGCAATCGTCATCCCGCGCACATCTATCTGCGACAGGTCCGCCGTGCCCAATCCTGCTTCCTCGGCGAGCACCAGATGATTGTCGCAGAAATGAAATGGTTTGGTACCGCGCAACGCGCGCGGATTGTCGTAGCCCATCACGGCGGTGCCGACGGCGTCCGTGGAAACCGGATTCAGCCCGACAATGAGCAAGCCCGGCGAAGTGAATTTCAGTTCCGCCGCGTCCCGACACCATGGGCCTTCGCCGCCACTCATCGAGGTGATGCCGTCAATGATCGCGAGGTCAATGGGCCGCGCGGCGCACACGTCCGCGACGATGCGCGGCACGCGCCAGGTCGGGTCGGTGTTGGTGATGCCATCCTTCAAGCCGGGCAATCGGATTTTCTCGAAACCGCGCGGATTATGCAGCGGGCCGCGTCCGGCAGTGGCGTCTTCATTGCCGGCCTGGTCGCCGTAGAGCGAATTGGGCGTGATGCCGAAAAGGTTCTTCATCGAAAGCGTCACGCCGGCGGTGATGTGATTCTTCAACTTGGCCAGTGAGATCATCACGTCCGTTTCGTCGTAGGCGTGGTTGAAGTCGAAGGCTGAAAACATGTGGCCGCCGGAAGGCACGCGCCGATGCGCATAGCTCCCGCCCTTGCCCAGATTGCGCGTGTTTTCGAATTCGATTTTGCCCAGGGATTCGAGCGCCTTCACGTCCCAGTCCGCCAGCGCGAGTGTGGATTCCAACTGCGCCTTGCTTTGGGTGGATTCGACGAAGCGCACGCGTTTCGCGCCGGCATCGAACAGCAACGACCCGAGCGCCAGGGCCGTGGCGTAATGGGTCATGTATGTCTCGCCCACCGGACGGTCGAGGTATGCGGCGAAGTTCGTGCCGGTGAGGTTCAACTTCACCGTGGCGGTCTTGTTTTTTACGAGCGACCCGATGCCGCCCAGCAGATCGAAGCTCTTGGCGAGCGCTGCACGCACTTCCGGGCCGTACGATCTGCAGGGGACAATCGCCACGTTTGCGTTCGCCTGCGAAGCCTTGGCTGGAGAAGCAATCGCTTCGGCAGCGGCCGCAACGGGGTTTCCATCGCGAAACGCGAACGGCGCGCCGGCCGCCAGCGTCGCGCTCCAGCGAAGAAATCGGCGGCGATTAACGGGATGGTTTTGCATAAGCACCTGGTTCACGGGGCCGGTTCGGGACGCGAAATTGCGGCCAGCTCGACGACGTCTCCTTCACGCGCGATGTCCACGTGCAATGACGACTTTTGCGCGGCAACCAGTTCGCGTGCGTGCGCGGCCATGCGGTCGAGTTTGTCGTCGTCGTGGTCCGGATCGTGGTGAAAGAGGAAGAGTTGTTTGACGCCGGCTTGCATGGCAATGGCCAACCCGTCGTCCACGCAGCCGTGCCCCCAGCCGACGTGGTCCTTGTATTCGTCGCAGTCGTATTGAGTGTCGAGGACCAGCACATCCGTGCCGCGCAGGAATTCGATCGTTTTTTGTTCCTCGCCCCGCGCGAATGCCAGCGACGCCTGGCTTTTGGTGGGCGCGGTCGCCGTGGTGCCTTGATGACGGCAATAAGGCTCGTTGTCCGGAAAAAACGCCACGGAGCCTTCGTCGGTGAACAGGCGGTAGCCGACACAGATGCCGGGATGGTTGGCAAACCACGCCTGCACGCGCACGGAGCCGACTTGAAAATTCATATCTTTGAGCTCTTCAATTTCGACGTTGCTGGGCAGCTCACCGAAGGGCACGGGGAAATACGGGCTTTCCATCTGGCCGGACAGCACGTTGACCAATCCCTTGCGCGCGCCTTCAAAACCCAGGATGCGCAGATGGCAACGCGGTTCGTAAATCGGCAGGAAAAACGGCAGGCCCTGAATATGGTCCCAGTGCGTGTGCGACAGCAGCAGAGTGAGGTTCAGCGGCTGATCTTTGAATTCCGCCATCAATGCCTGTCCCAATGCGCGCAGACCGGTGCCCGCGTCGAGAATGATGATTTCACCGCCGGCACGCACCTCGATGCACGACGTGTTCCCGCCGTAACGCGCCGTGGCGGGGCCCGGTGTCGGAATCGAACCGCGGACGCCCCAGAATTTCAGGCGCGCCGGCACGGGCGCCCGGTTCGGCGCGGCGGCCATGGGTGCGCCATCGCCCGTGGCGGGGCTGAGTCCCGACAACACCGCCACCAGTTCTTTGGGCTTGATGGGTTTGGTGAGGTATTCGTCCGCCCCGGCCTCGCGCGCCGTGCGCCGGTCAACGTCGAAATCGCGGCCGGACGTGACGACGATTTTGGTGTGGCGCAGCGTGACGTCGCCACGAATCCTGCGGCAGACGAGAAATCCGTTGCACCGCGGCATGATCAAATCGCACAACACGATTTCCGGACGGTGCTGCCGCACCATTTCCAGGCCCGCCTCGCCTTCCTGGGCTTCCAGCACCTGCCAGCCGTGCAAGCGCAGAAGCTCACCGGTCAAGCGGCGATAATCGGAGTCGTCATCAATGATCAGGACCTTCTTCATCGGGGCCATGCCGTGAGTGGTTGTTGGCCCGAAGCTACGGCATGGACCTGGCAATTCAAACTAAAAAGGAAGAGGGCCGATTCAGCTAATCTCCGGCTTGCTTCGCCATGTGTGACCGGCTAGAAACCCCATCGCACGCCGCAACACCATGCCGCCGCCAGAAATCCAAAACCAGACCATCGTCGTCAACGGCCTCTCAAATCGTGAATTCCTCGAACGCTATGCCCAGCCTGGGCGCGTCGGCTTGTCGGGTGGCGTGACGCTGGTGGACAAGGTGATTTGCCGCGCCGAACGCCATCTGGACCAGCAGGAACGCTGGGGCGCGTGGTCGCACGCATTCGTGTTCGAAGGCCGGCGCGCGGATGGTCATCACTGGGTCATCGAGTCGGATTTGCAGATTCATCGCAAACATATCCAACTGGGCGTTCAGGAAAACCGCATCGCGAAATACTTCGACGAAGAACTCTACACGACCCTGGCCGTGCTGGACTTCGGATTAACCGACGAGCAGGTGGGAGTGTTGCTTCGCGAAGGGCTTGAATTGGTGGCCAACCGCGAGCGGTATTCGTTGCGCGAGTTGGTCGGCACCCTCATCGCCTTGCGCACGCCCGGACTGCGGAGCCGGGAGAATCTGCTGGCCCGCGAGCGATCCCTGTTCTGTTCGGCGTTCGTGCAACTTCTTTTCCGCAAAGCCGGTTGCGACCTCGCGCCGGGGGTGAACGACAAACACACGACGCCCGAAGACATCTCGCGCACCAGCGCGCCACATGTGACGTATCTGCTGCAACGCGAAACCGCGCGAAGCAAACTGGCTGTGCTGAAGGCTCGTTTGCGCCGTCGGGTGAGGGCGCGCCTGCGAATCTTGAAACGGCGCGCCGGGAGTTCGTAAAGGTTGAGCGATTGGGCCGCGAGTTGAGGGCTTACTTATTGCGACTGCGCCTCGCTCGTGGGTTCTTCATCCGCCGCGGGTTCTTCGGCCGGGGCTACCTCCACGGCTTCCAGGGTCGCGTAGTGGACGCCCAGGTTGTGTTGCGCGGTCTTGTCGCCCTGGCGCGCGGCGCGGATGAACCACCGCACCGCTTCACGCGAATCCTGCTCCACCCCCCGGCCAGTCTGGTAGCATAGCCCGAGATTGCACTGCGCGGGACCGACCTCCTGCTCGGCGGCCCGGCGATACCAATTCACCGCCGCCGTGAAATCCTGCGGGAGGACCTGGCCTTGCTCGTAGAAGACACCGAGATTGAACTGTGCCTGCGGTTCGCCTTGTTCGGCGGCCCGGTGATACCATTTCACCGCTTCCGCGTAGTTTTGCGGCACGCCTTGTCCGGTCTCGTAGAGCACGCCAAGATTGAATTGCGCCGCCGGATCGGCCTGTTCGGCGGCTTCGCGAAACCATTTGGCCGCCTCGCCGTATTCCTGGGGCACACCGTGGCCGGACTGGAAACAGAACCCGAGATAACATTGCGCCACCGGATCGTTTTGTTCCGCGGAACGGCGAAACCACTTGACCGCTTCCTGATAGTCCTGCGGGACACCCTGGCCATTCTGGTAGGAGACGCCCAGGTAGCATTGCGCCTCAGGGTCGCCTTCCTCGGCGGCCGCGCGCATTTCGTCTATCGATTGCCATGTCTTGCGATTGGCGGGCATGTGAACTGATTTTGGCGACTGTAACTTGTTGCTGTTGTCTGGGGCGGCGACTCGTCAATGGCTGCTCGTTGAGACAATAAATTCCGCCAGCCCGAATTCAAGCGGCGAATTGTTGTCTGTCTGTCCCC
>CAZNOE010000133.1:4515-11175 GCA_964574525.1 uncultured Bifidobacteriaceae bacterium | reverse complement strand
CACCACTGTTTCGGCGCTGGATTGTGCGTCTTTTCACTTGTTGGATGAACTATCCGCCAAGACAGCCGTGACGGCAATGTGATAAATTGAAACCATGAAGCTTCCCGGTATCATCGGCGCTCGATGGGTGGAAGTGCTCTGCGCTCCAGGAGCGGCTAGGAACTTGCCAGCTTCTGAAACGTCCCAACAAACCAAACAAACATCACAGCAACTATGAAAGTCGTGGAAAATAGGCGTTTCCGGGCGGCGTTTACCCTGATCGAACTCCTCGTGGTCATCGCGATCATCGCCATTCTCGCCGCCATGCTCCTGCCCGCTTTGACCAAAGCCAAGGTCAAGGCCCAGGGTATCGCCTGCCTGAACAACACCAAACAACTGGCGCTGGGTTGGCTGCTCTATGCCGGCGACAACCAGGACCGTTGCGTGAACAACATGCCTTGGAGTTGGAGCGACAACTGGGTGAATAATGTCATGAACTGGGAAGTGGACGCTAACGTCGTTGACACCACTTTCGTAGCGACCTCGCTACTAGGGCCTTTCACTTCAAACTACAAAATCTACAACTGTCCCGCCGATACTTACCTCAGCACCGTGCAGAAGAGAGCTGGCTATAGCGGCCGGGTTCGCAGCATGGCCATGAACGGCACCATAGGCGCGTCCAGTCTCAACCCAAGTGATCGCTGGGGCACTGGCGAAGCGGATTCCGCCGGCTACCGCCAGTTCATCAAGACCTCCGACTTCCGGAATCCGGCCAACATTTACGTCACCCTCGACGAGCACCCCGACAGCATCAATGATGGTTACTTCTGGACTCGCATACCGGATCCGATCATCCCCCGAGCGGGGTCATGGCCCGACCTCCCCGCGTCGTATCACGGTGGGGCTGCCGGCTTTTCCTTCGCTGACGGTCATTCCGAGATTCACAAGTGGCGCTTTGCGAGCACCAAGGCTCCGATAAGAGCCTCCGGGGGAGCGTTCACCGGTCCAGCTTATTCGCTGGCGGAAAGCGGTGATATTGAGTGGCTACAGAGCCGCTCCAGCGAAAAGCGATCACCATGACCCAACAGCCCACCTGGATCAAGTCGCGCTTACACGACATCTGCCAAATATCCCGCTGGATGGAAGAACAAAGGAACATCCGTTTCCGGCGTGCGTTCACGCTGATCGAACTGCTCGTGGTGATTGCGATAATCGCCATTCTCGCCGCGATGTTGCTGCCCGCGCTGGCCAAATCCAAAATCAAGGCTCAGGGCATCAGTTGCATGAACAACACCAAGCAAATCACCCTGGCTTGGATCATGTATGCGCATGACGATAACGACAAACTGCTGGACGCGGGTAACTGGATGGCTGGCGATGTGTCTCAAGGCACGGATCGAACCAATATCAGCCATTTGACGTCCAGCCCGTTGAGTTCTTCTTTGGGTGGCAATTTCAAAGTGTACAAATGTCCCGGTGACACCCGAACGGCGTTCGGCGAGCCGGTCGTTCGCAGCGTCTCCATGAACGCCTTTATTGGGTATAATTTTTGGGAGTCCCAATACAATGCCTTCCGGAAGCTGTCCACGCTGGTCCGTCCCGGCCCGGCCAATACTTTCGTCATTTTGGATGAGTGCGCCGGCATCAATGATGGATTCTTTGCGACGCACATGGATGGGTACGATCCTCGTAATCCAATTATATGGAACTTCGGCGATGTCCCCGCCACTTACCACAGTATGGCCGGGAGTTTTTCATTTGCTGACGGGCACTCCGAGATTCACAAGTGGCGGGATGGAAAGACTGCCGCCGCTGGCAGGCAAACTCCTGTGCCGTTGTGGACCCTTTCTTCAAATAACAAAGACGTGGAGTGGTTGATGTCCAAGGCCTCGTACCTGATCACCGGAGGAACCCGATAGACCATCCCAGCAAACCGAAAAGCAATTCCCATCAGTCACGACAACACCAAAACAAAATCAAACCCGTATGAAAAAGCACGCAACACAAAAAAGAAGCCAGTTAACCCGATCCTGGGCCATACAATGCGCCATGCTGGCAGCCGCAGTGGGGCTGTGCGCAGGCGCTGGCGTAACATTCGCGCAGCAGATTGACAATGTTAGCACGACGTACAACGCCACCACCATCACCCCGACCGGCTACATCTTCGCCGATACCGCGTCCTCCATCACCCTGCTCGTCACCAATGGCGGCAAGATCAATAACAGTGCGGATGGCTTCTTCGGCAACCAATTGGGCGCCAATTTCAACACCGCTATCATTACTGGCTCCGGCTCGGAATGGAACAACGCCCTCACCATGACTATGGGCGCGAACGGAGCCTCCAACATCATGGTCGTCGCGAATGGAGGAGTGCTGACGAGCGTCGGCAACCTGGCTGTCGGCGTCGCCGGCGCTTACAACACCCTGATCGTCACCAATGGCGGCCAGGTATTGCGCCCTGGTGCTGGGCGAACCGACATCGGCAGTAACAGCTTCGCCAATACGGCCATCATCTCTGGCGCAGGCACGCTCTTTACGAACTTAGGCCCGGTTAATGTCGGCTTTGCCGGTGCCTCCAACGCCCTGATCGTCTCGGGTGGCGCTATTGTGACGAATATCTACACCACCGACTGGAACATCGGCCGCTTCCTCGGCGCGGACGGAAACACGGTCATCATCACCGGTCCCGGCACGAAATGGGTTGGTGGTAACCTCAGGCTGGGGGAGATGACGAGCTTCAACACTCTTGTCGTCAGCAACGGTGCCTATTATGAAGGCAACAACATTCAAAATATCTCGGAGAGACTTTTTGCCGTCAGCAACACGGTAGTCGTCACCGGGCCTGGCACTTTGTTTACGAGCCGGGTTGCTGGCGGCAACAATACAATCAAATTTGGCCATGTGGGCAGTTGGAACAAATTCATCGTCTCCAATGGCGCCAGAGTGAATCTCCGCAGGATGCAGAACGGTCGCACCGAGAGTGTCAACCCAGCCAATGGCTACCCCACCAATAACGTTGTGACCATCACCGACCCTGGTACGGTGTGGGACCATTTTGGTACTGGAACTGCCGCGGATGGAACTGCCGCGACCATTGTTATTGGAGACTCTGTTGGAAACAATGGTACCAACAATAGTCTGAACATCTATAACGGCGCCTTGGTGACCAATGCCAACACTGCGGATCTCCGCGTCGGTGGAAAGCTGAATCTCGGCGACGGCACCATCCTGAGCAAACTTTCGGTTGGGGCGGTGGGCCTGCTCCAGCCGGCAACCAGTTTGAACTTCAACAATGGCCTGCTGGAGGCCAACACCAATACCCCCGTGACCGGCGTGCTGATTGGCCAGACGTCATCCACCTTCTTTACCGGCTTGGGAGCGGTCAATCTCGTCGGACCGGCCTTCATTTCCACGGAGTCCACGGCGTTAGCGAACATGATCGAGTGCACGATTATGGGTGGCGGCAGGCTGACCAAGCAGGGCGTCGGGAACTTGACGCTCACTGCCAATAACTGCAACACCGGCGCCACCATCGTTCAAGCGGGCGTGTTAATCTACACCGACGCCGGCTCCCTGGGCGGCGGTGACCTGAGCATCAACACGGGCGCCAAGCTCCAGTTGGATTACTCCGGCAACCGGAACGTGTCCTCGTTGACCCTCGGTGGTGTGCTTCAGGCCAGCGGCACCTACAGTTCCGGCACCGCGGCGGCGTATATTGCAGGCACGGGCACTGTGACGGTGGCTCCGCGGCCGACACCTACGCTTCCTTTGAGCGGGTTCAGCCTGACGGCCGGAGTGGCGTCATTCACGTTCCCGACGGTGGCTGGCTATAAGTACCGCATCGTTTACACCGATGATATTACCAATCCGATGGCCAACTGGTTGCCAGTGATTGACGGCAGCAATCCGGCTCCGTGTGGCTGCGGTTCCGTGGCGACTGGGGCAGACCTGACAATCACTGATCCGAATGCAGTGGACCACGAAAAACGCTTCTATCGTCTCGAACTGCTGTGATCCGCCCTCAACTATGATCTGAATTCAGAGGCCGGAGAAGCAGTCCTCCAGCCTCTTTTCAACACCGGTATGGATGGGAATGTGGCGTTTTGCGAAGGCCACGCGGCTTGGGTGCAGAACAAGAAACACAAACTTATGCCTCGAGGCGAAATTTCAAATAGATGCACCAACGAACCACCGGCACGAGTCCGGGGTTCTGGCGGTGAGTTGTTCAAACATACGGATGCAGCATTATGAAAACAAACCGAAACAGTCAGCGTGGCTTTACGCTCATCGAGTTGCTTGTGGTCATCGCCATCATTGCGATTCTCGCGGCAATGCTTTTGCCCGCTTTGGCCAAGGCCAAGTCGAAGGCCAAGACCACCGCCTGCCTCAATAACTTGCGGCAGATTGGCATCGCCACCGTGATGTACACCGTGGACTTCCAGCGCTATCCCGGCTGCCTCTTTATTAGAGGCGACGCACATTACGTCTGGCCCAAGCGTCTTTTTACCCTGATGGGCAACAATCGCGCCTCATTTTGGTGCCCAGTAGCCAAACCCGACAGTAGTTGGGACACGAACGCCAACAAAACCCTTGGCGTTCCCGGAGACCCTTATGCGGTCAGACCCGATTCGCGCTTTTCCTACGGCTACAACGACTGGGGATCGTATTTCGCCTTCACCAAGTTTGGCTTGGGCGGAGACGTGGACAACCCGGCGTATGAGATCAAGGATTCCGAAGTCAAGCGGCCTTCCGAAATGATCATGCTGGCCGACAGCAGGGTGGACGCGATCTTTGACGGGAACATTGACCCCACCACGCCTCAGGAGTGGCCGTCCAGCCGGCATGATCGCCGGACCGTCCTGATGTTCTGCGATGGTCATGCCGAGAAAGCCTGGCGCAAGGATGTGGTGAATCCCGCGAACGAACTCTGGCACCGGCGCTGGAACAACGACGGGCATACTTCGGGCGCGAACGCGTGGTCCTACAACGCAACCCAAGCCAATGCGCTGGACACACAATAATCAATGCGAACAACGTCGCCGGGTGGCCGGAGCACAAAGTCATGCTCGCCGTCTTGACGAAATACCCGCCTCCACTCCCAGTCCTGCTCGTTGTTGGATTGTGCGTGGTTTCATGCCTGCGGGAAGTTATTGACCAAGACAACAGTGACCGCGAGGGGATATGCTGAATTTGTGACAACGACGAACATGCTTTCCCATCGTGATGAACCGCTGTGGCCCGGGAGCGGTGGCGGCTCGTTCTGCGGCTGGGTGCTCACCGCCGCCTTGCTGTTGGGGGCGGTGACGGTCGGGAGTTCGGATGCGCCGATCACCCGCCACCAAACCAACTCGGTTGAGGGCTGGACGGTGCTGGTGAATGAACGTTTGCTCAAGGACGACAAGGAAGTCACCGCGGCGGCGCTGGAACTCCTGCGGGTGCAGTTGCAAGAGATCGTCCGGGCCGTACCCGCTCCGGCAGTGGCGAAGTTGCGCGAGGTAACGCTGTGGTTCTCCCCGCAATATCGCGGAGTGAAACCGCGCGCGGAATATCACCCCGGGGCGGACTGGTTGCGGGATAACGGGCGTGATCCCGTCATGGTCAAGAGCGTGGAATTCACCGACGTGAAGAACTTTGCCGCCGAGACGAAGCGGATGCCGAACTTCACGTTGCACGAACTGGCCCACGCCTACCATGACCGCGTGCTCGCTGGCGGCTTCGACAACACGGAGATCAAGTCCGCCTACGAGCGCGCCAAGGCGGGCAAGTCCTACGAGAAAGTGGACCGTTGGTTCGGCAACGGACGTCCGAATACCAGGGAGCGCCACTACGGCATGACCAACCCGATGGAATACTTCGCCGAATCCACGGAGGCTTTTTTTTCACGCAATGATTTCTTTCCCTTCAACCACGCAGAACTGAAACACCTGGATCCGGAAATGGAGCGGTTGCTGGCCAGGCTGTGGGGAGTGCCACGGTGAACAAAACAACTATTAATGCCATGAACTTGATTACGCTGGATGCAGACAAGGCCAACCTGACGGTTGAACGCCGACAGAAACGGCCCGCGCGCGGTGATGGAGCTCACGCTCCAGCGAGTCCGGTGAGCAAGGAAGAGTCCGGCGCATGGCCCGCACTCGATCATCACGAACCCATGAAAATCACCCGCATCTTCGCCCATCGCGTCGAACTCCCGTTGCACGAGACGACCTACAAATGGTCGGGCGGGAAGTCCGTCACCATTTTTGACAGCACGATTGTCGGCGTCGAGACGGACACCGGACTCATCGGTTACGGCGAAGTGTGTCCGCTGGGTCCGTTTTATTTGCCTGCCTTTGCCGGGGGCGTCCGCGCCGGTCTCCGCGAACTCGGGCCGCACTTGCTCGGTGAAGACCCGCGCCAGCTCGCCCGGCTGAATCGCAAGATGGACGCCGCGCTCAAGGGGCATCCGTGCGTGAAGAGCGGCATTGATACCGCCTGCTGGGACATCCTCGGCCTGGCGACCGGTCTGCCCGTGTGCGAACTCCTCGGCGGCCGTTACGGAGACGACTTCCATCTCTATCGCGCCATCTCGCAGGAGTCACCCGAGCAAATGGCCGAGAAGGTCGCTGTTTACCGCGCGGAAGGTTATCGCCGTTTCCAACTCAAGGTCGGCGACGATCCGGATGTGGACATCGCGCGCAT
>CAZNOE010000133.1:0-4415 GCA_964574525.1 uncultured Bifidobacteriaceae bacterium | reverse complement strand
GGGCCGACCTCGCGATGGACGTGGTGAATTTGAAAATCAGCAAATTCGGCGGCCTCACGAAAACCCGGCAGGCCCGCGACCTTTGTGTGAGCATGGGCCTCGCGATGACGCTGGAGGATTCGTGGGGCGGCGACATTGTCACCGCCGCCATTGCGCATCTGGCGCACAGCACGCCGCCGGAGTTTTTGTTCAGCACGACCGACTTCAACAGCTACGTCACCGTGAGCATCGCCGACGGCGCACCGCAACGCGTGAACGGCCGCATGGCTGCCTCGAAGTCACCCGGCTTGGGTATCAAACCGAAGATGGATGTGCTGGGCAAACTGGTTGTCGAAATCGCCTGAATTGATCCGTCATCAATCATGAACCGAACCTTCCGGATTCTGTTCACGCTGGTTTCGGTTTTCGCGGTTTGTTCTCGCAAGACAAATGGGGCGGAAGGGCATGTGCTCCTCGGCGAACTGAACTGCACGGCGTGTCACGCGGCCTCGGAAAAACAAGCGGCCTGGCTGACGCCAAAAATCGCGCCACGTCTGGCCGACGGCGGAAGTCGGGCCAGCGCGGAGTGGTTGAAACGTTTTCTGACAGCACCGCACGAACTGCTGCCGGGGACAACCATGCCGGATGTGTTGCACGGGCTGGGTGAAAATGATCGCGCTCAAGCGGCGGAAGCGTTGACTCACTATTTGATTTCGCTCCAACCATCCAAGTTCCGGCCCGTCCTGCCGGACCGCGCAGCCGTGGCGCGCGGCGAAGGCTTGTATCACCGCATCGGCTGCGTGGCGTGTCACGCGCCACAGAATACTCCGACGAACGTAATGTCATCCGCACCGCTCCCGCGCATGGAGGAGAAATGGTCATTCGACGGGCTGCGACGATTTCTCCGCGACCCGTTGGCCTCGCGTCCCTCGGGCCGGATGCCGGGAATGAACCTCACCGAAGGCGAGTCGGCGGACATCACGCATTATCTGCTGCGCGAAACCAAAGTGCCCGCCGCGTTGGAAGTGGCGGAGTATCGTGTCCGATTGCGTTCGTTGGAGGAGATTGACTCCGCCGAAGTTTCACGCACCGGCCCGGCGGAGAGTTTCACGGTTGGCGCGATGGGAAAGGAACGTCGTTACGCCCTGCGCTTCACGGGCTGGCTGCGGGTCGAGCAGGCCGGTGAATACACGTTTCATCTCACCGCCAAGGGCGCCAGCAGGTTGGCGATTCACGGGAACTGGCGGATCGGAGAAGACAGTTGGCGGCGCGAGCAGGTGAATGGCAAAGGCACATTTCGCCTGAACGCCGGCTGGCATCCTATCATGGTTGACTATGTGCAACGCGGGCCGAAGGAGCCGGCGCTCAAAGTAGAGTGGGAAGGTCCGGGCGTGGCGCGGGAAGATATTCCGGCGTCGCGCTTGCGCAGCGAACGTGACTTGGTGGCTGAACCGGCCGTGTTCGTCGTGGATGCAGCCAAAGCAGCGAAGGGTCGCGAGCTGTTTGCGGATTTGAACTGTGCGGCGTGTCACGAAGCGAAGTCTCCGGCCGGCCCAGCGCCCGCGCTCGCCGTTTTGCAAACCAGCCGCGGTTGCCTCGCGGAGAATCCCAGCGCCAAAGTGCCGGATTACCATCTTGATTCATCGCAGCGCGATGCCTTGCGAGCAGCAGTGGGGGCGATCAATCGCCCTGACCTCGTCGCGCCATCACCACAAGAGCGTGTGACGCACACGATGGCTTCGTTCAATTGCACCGCCTGTCATGTTCGCGACGGCACCGGTGGGGTGAAGCCGGAGCGCGATACCTTCTTCACTTCCAATGGCGATGATCTCGGCGAGGAAGGCCGGCTTCCGCCACGACTCGACGGCGTCGGCGACAAGTTGCGACCCGCGTGGCTCACCAATGTGCTGTCGCAGGGAGCGGGGGTGCGGCCGTACCTGAACACACGGATGCCGCAATTCGGCGCCGCAAATGTCGGTCATCTGGCGGAGTTGTTCGTCACGCTCGATCGTCAGGCGCAGGACCTGAAGCCGGTCTCCGACGCGCCGGATTTTCAGCGGGAGGTCGGGCGCAAACTCGTCGGCACCGATGGTGGTTTCTCGTGCATCGCGTGTCATCGCTTCAATCGTCAGCCGGCGCAGGCGTTGCAAGTGAGCGACCTCACCACCGCCACCGACCGGCTCAACGAAGATTGGTTTCGCCAGTTTGTCATCAACCCGAATCGCTTCCATCCCGGCACGCGGATGCCCTCGTTCTGGCCCGATGGAAAATCCCTGCTGGCGAATGTTCTCGATGGCGATACCGACCGTCAGTTCGCCGCGCTGTGGACCTATCTCGCCGACGGACCGCGCGCGAAGTTCCCCGCCGGCCTCAGTCGGAAAAACCAGGAACTCATCGTGGGCGGGGAAACCGTCGTCTATCGCGGCAAGTTGTGGGAAGCGGGCTTTCGCGCGGTCGCGGTCGGCTATCCCGGGCAGTTGAACGCGGCTTACGACGCCGAGGAAATGCGGCTCGCGCTGCTGTGGCGCGGTCGCTTCCTCAACGCGGGAGCGCATTGGGGAGTTCAGGGCATGGGGCAAATCCGCCCGCTCGGCACGGCGGTCGTGATTCTGCCGCATGGTGCTCCGCTGGCCGTGCTCGCCGATGCAAAGGCTCCGTGGCCCACCGAATCCAGCCAGGACCTCGGCATGAAATTCCGCGGCTACCAACTCGATGCACTCAAGCGTCCGACGCTGCTCTACGCGTTCGCCAATATGAGCGTGGAAGATTTTCTCGCCCCGACTGAGGCCAGCGGGAAAGCGGGATTGCGGCGCACGATGAAATTCTCTGGCCCGCCGCCGGACGGTCTCCACTTCCGTCTCGCGGTCGGAAAGCTCACGCCGCGCGGCGAGAACGCCTGGCGTCTGGATGATCTGATCACGCTCACGGTCAAAGGCGGCGGCCAGCCTTTCGTTCGCGGCGATGGTGATCAGCAAGAACTGCTCGTGCCAATGATGTTCGCGGGCCAGAACCGTCAACTGGAGGTTGAATATGTTTGGTGAATCAGCTTTTAAGATTTGGACGGTCATCACGTCGCCGCTAACCCGCATATTTCACAGACCCACAGCCCCCATTCCGCCGGCTCTCATTAACACCCCGCTTCAGCGGGGTGTTGGCGACGGCGGCGGAGTCGAAACCGTTTCAACGGTTTCGACAGGGTGTGGAAAACCGTTGAAACGGTTTTCCCAGCACCCCGCCCCTTTCACCCCGCTGAAGCGGGGTGTTAATGAGAGGGGCTATGAAATATGCGGGCTAACGCCGTTCAGATATTTCAACCGGAGAAAAGCCAGGTCGCAGAGACCTGGCAGTTTCAGCAATCCCAACGGGATTGTGTCTCACAGCCCAGGGTTGCGAGGAACGAGCTACCCTGGGTGGTTGCCGGTCGGGCCTTCAACCCCAACGGGGTTGCGCCACGATCCCGCTGCCGCCGAGCCACAACCCCGTTGGGGTTGTTGGCTGGCGGCCTTTTTTCCCAGGGTAGCTCGTTCCTCGCCCGGTGGGATATTCAGATTCAGCAACCCCGAGGCTATCAGCCAATTTATCCCACCGGGCGAGCAACCCTGGGCTTCAAGCCGGAATCCCGTTGGGATTCACCGTTGGAGTTCTCGAACGGTCCTCACCTTGGCGCTCGCCTTGTGTTTCGTTCCCGATTCGCCCGCCGAGGACGCGCAGTGGCTCACGTACAAAGGCGGCAACGGCCCGGGCAAAGGGAAGCGCATCGTGTTCGTCACCGGCGACGAGGAGTATCGCTCGGAGGAATCCATGCCGGCGATGGCCAAGCTGCTTGCCCAGCGGCATGGGTTTCAATGCACGGTGCTGTTCTCGATCAATCGCGAAACGGGCGAGATTGATCCCAAGGTGGCCGACAATATCCCCGGCCTCGACGCGCTGAAAGATGCCGACCTCATGGTGGTCTTCACGCGGTTCAGGCATTTGCCGGAAGAGCAGATGGCGAAGTTCGTGGCCTATGTGAATTCCGGGCGACCGGTCATCGGCATCCGCACAGCGACGCACGCGTTCGACTACGATAAATTTCAGAAGGAGAGTTTTTCCAAGTGGGCCTGGCGCGGGCCGCACCCGGATTTCAAGGGCGGCTTCGGGCGGCAAGTCCTGGGCGAAACGTGGATTGATCACTACGGCGGCTACCGCAGCCAAAGCACATTGGGCCTTGTCGTTCCGGAGATGAAGGACCATCCGATCTTGCGCGGCATTGATCGCATCTGGGGTTTGTCGCACGCCTACAAAGTCACCACGCTCGAGGGCGACAGTCGTCCGCTGGTGCTGGGGCAGCCGCTCCTTGGGTTGAAACCGGACGACAAACCCGACGAGAGCAAACCGCCCGTTCCCGTCGCGTGGATAAAAACTTTCACGGGCAGCGCAGGCAAAGCGGCGCGCGT
>CAZNOE010000132.1:0-11326 GCA_964574525.1 uncultured Bifidobacteriaceae bacterium | reverse complement strand
GCGATGCGTTCGGCAATGCCATGCCTGACGGCGATGAGGTTCACGGGAACGATGCGCCACGATTGGCCAAGCTGAATTGCCTTGCGGGCCGACCCCCGCTTTTGCCCATCGCCGCGCAAAGCCCAGTTCGCCAATTCATGCTGAACGGTGGGCGGGATGAGAAAACGGGCGTCGCGAAGCCGCTCGCGAATTACGGAAACCGCGTCAACGACGTCGTCCAAACCGTCGGCGAGGTCGAAGAGAACATTCGCGTCAACGGCGACGAGTTGTGGCCGGTTTGGTCTCGCCGCCATAATAGAGCTTCAGGAATTCCTCTCCGAGTTTTTCGCGCTCCGTGTCCGTCAGTTTGTTGCACTCGGCGCGTGCGCGCGCAGCGAGCACCGTGCCGGCGGATGCCTTCTCGACTTGAGCTTTCTTGCGCTTCATGCCGTTACTTTAGCAGCCGTTGGAGAAGTTTCAAAGGCAGAAAATCAGGCTGCAAAATGTCGTGAAGGCTGGCCGGGCATCTGGCCTGCCGCCGTTCGACAAAAACATTCAAGCTATCCGATAGTCAATCTTCAGAAGCGAAAAACTCGTAAGGCGGTTCACAAATAATTTCCAACCTGGACAGTTTCATTGCGTTTCCGGAAAAAGGCGCGCGTGAGGTTTCGACAGGCAGCGCGAACGTCTTGCGAAGAACGCGATGAGACCAGCGGCTGCGATGATGATGCTGAATACTTGCGAGATCGCCATGCCCCAATAAATCGGCGCGTTGTCCGCACGTAAGAATTCGACAACGAAACGGATAACTGCGTAGCCCATTCCAAAGGCGAAGAAAACTTCGCCATTGTGCCTACGTCTTGTGAATCCACTGCTCAACACGATACACAACGCTAACGCGCCCGCAGCTTCATAGAGTTGGAGTGGATGAACAGGTAAAGATCGAGCTTTTCCAGTTTGGATTAGACCCCAAGACAGATGTCGCGCCGGCTTTCCCGATAGGTCAACTGGGCAAAGGCCATGATCAGGAATTGCTCATACGAAGGCAGCGAACGCACCCGGTGATTGCCCCGGTAGCGCCGCACGCATTGATCGAACTCGTACTTGGGCAGACCATCCATCAACTGGGAAAAGACTGTGCGGCCAAGATTCATGGGCCAGCGTCGCGGAAGGCCGCCAGCGGAAAAAGCCAGGAATCGCCGTCGAAAAGTTGAAATCGAAAAAGGTCATGACGACCGTTTCAGCCAATCTTTACAGTGCTCTAAACCACTTCTCCAAAAACCAAACCGGACGTTCATGTTAAACTTTATTTTTTGAATTCTGAATGAGGCGAACGGGAAACCGTTCCCCTTTTCGTTTAGATGAGCAACTGGGAACCATTGTATTCTCCCCGGAATGGGAGTCGAATTGCCGTGAACCTCTCGATGCTTGACACGATGGGAACAAGGCATTAACCGGAGGCAACACTCATGTCCAAAAAGTCGCGAAAACCGGTCTTATCGGCTGCACCCAATCCAATCCCCGCCGATGTTTCATCCACGTCCGGAGCGGGACCTGAACTGCAATGGCGGCGATTACGCGGTTATGCGTTTGATCCCGGGCTGTCGCAGCAATTCGAAACCGCGCCGATCAATGAAATAGTCTTCCGTGTCCCGTGGGAACCGCTCGGCCCGGGACCGACAGGCGAGTATGTTGACGTAGTTGATCACGATCCCGCGAGCGCCTGCTTTTATCAGCCGGTGGACCTGGACGCGGATCGCCTGGTGGGAGCGGACGGACTGGATCCCGACGAAGGAGATCCGCAGTTTCATCAACAGTTCGCCTACGCGGTGGCGATGACGACGATCCGCAATTTCGAGAAGGCGCTGGGCCGGCGGGTGCTTTGGGTGCTGCGCGATGAGAACCGGCCGCACGGGCAATGGGAGTCCTTCGTGCGGCGGCTGCGGATTTATCCGCACGCGTTTCGGGGCGCGAACGCCTATTACAGTCCCGCCAAAAAAGCGCTGCTGTTTGGCTACTTCCCCGCGTCGGCGTCGGCCACCGGCGCGCAGTTGCCCGGCGGGATGGTTTTCACCTGTCTCTCGCACGACATCGTGGCGCATGAGACGACGCATGCGTTGCTGGACGCGACGCTGCCAAAGTATCTCGAGGCGAGCAATCCCGACATGCTGGCGTTTCACGAAGCGTTTGCCGACATTGTGGCGTTGTTCCAGCACTTCAGTTTTCCCGAGGTTCTGTATCATCAAATCGCGAAAACGCGCGGTGACCTCGCCAGTCAAAGTCTGCTCGGTCAGCTCGCGCAGCAATTCGGCCAGGCCACCGGAATGTATGGCGGGCTGCGCGAAGCGATCGGACGAATCAATGAAGAAACCGGGAGATGGGAAACGCTGGAACCGGACCCGGCGGCTTATGAACGGGAACGGGAGCCGCACAACCGGGGCGCACTGCTGGTGGCGGCGATTTTTGATGCTTTCCTGGCCATCTATCGCTCGCGCGTCGCTGATCTCATCCGCCTGGCCACCGGCGGCTCCGGCGTGCTGCCGGCGGGGGCGTTGCCGCCGGACCTGACCCACCGGCTCACGCGGGAAGCGGCGAAGACGGCCCAGCATGTTTTAGGGATGTGCATCCGGGCGCTGGATTATTGCCCGCCGGTGGACCTCACCTTTGGCGACTATTTGCGCGCGATCATCACCGCCGACATTGACCTCGTGCCGGACGACGAGCATCACTACCGCATCGCGTTCATCGAAGCGTTTCGCAAACGCGGCATGTATCCGCGCGACCTCCGGACCCTTTCCGTCCAGTCGCTGCGCTGGCCGCGCGGCGAGGAACAGGATCAGAAGGCCCGGGACGCCATTGGGTTTTTGACCCGGGAACTGAGACCGCTTGCGGACCAGATACGATACCGGGCCGACCGGGCGGAGTTGTTCCAACGCTTGCGTGACGTTCAAGAAAAAGTTCACGAGATGCTGACGCGAAAAAAACAATCGGAGATTCTCGGCAACCTGGAACAGATCACGGGCCTGGTTTTCGATCCGGCACGGAAGGTCCGTGGCCTCACGAAGTCACGGGTCAACCGCGCGAACCCCGCCTTCGAAGTGCATTCCGTCCGGCCCGTGCGTCGCCGCGGGCCGCACGACGAAGAGATCAATCACGTCGTGCTGGGCATCACGCAGCGCCGGCGGTTGAAAGTGGATGGCGAGGAATTGGAGATGCCGGGTGGCTGCACGCTGATCCTCGATCTCAACACGCTCGAACTCCGATACGCCATCCCCAAGCCCATCGCCGATCCCAGGCGCGAAGCGGCGTTTCGCCGCTGGATGGGCGAGAATCCCACGGCCGCCGCGCTGGCTGTATTGAAGCAATCCATCGAACCGATCGCCCACCTGCACCTCCACGCTTAACCAGCCTTCACATGCCCTCAAAAAAAAAGAAAGTCCGCGTCCGAACTTATCGTCATGGCCTGGGTGACTGCCACCTGGTAAGCTTCACCAAAACGAACGGCTCGCTCTTTCACGTGCTGATCGACTGCGGCGTCGTTGATGTCACTGAAAATCCCGGACCGCTGATGACGAAGGTGGCCAAGGATATCGCCAAAGAAACCGGCGGCAAACTCGACGTGGTGGTAGCGACGCACCAGCACACGGATCATTTGTCTGGATTCGAACAAGCGAAGATCGAATTCACCGAAATGAAGATGAAGCGTCTCTGGCTTGCCTGGACGGAGGAAAAGGGCAAGCCACTGCCGAAAAAAATCCAGGATGAGCTTTTGAAAAAGCTGACGGCGGTCCGTGTAGCCGCTGCCCGGCTGAAGCCCCTGAACAGCGAGGCCGCCTCGCGGATTCAGGGTGTGCTCGATTTCTTCGGCCCGCTCGGCGTCAAAGGCCAGGAAACCCAGGAAATCCTCGACTGGTTGCACACGCGTTCGGAAACGACCCCCGAGTATTACCATCCCGGCACGGTCTTTCCGCTTCCGGAAATCCCGAACGTCCGCGTGTATGTGCTCGGCCCGCCGAAGAAGGCCGCCGACTATCGAGTGACGGACCCGCGCAAATCAAAGCATGAGGGCTACGAATTCGCGCTCGCCGCGGCGGCGGACGGCTTTGCTGATGCCCTGGCCCCCACGCCCGGCGACCGCGATCCAGAGCTGAGCTATCCCTTCGAACGCCGTCACCGCCGCACGCAGGCTGAGGCTGAAGCCGACCCGTTTTTCAAAACGCACTACTTCAACAGCGACGACAAATGGCGGCGAATCGACACCGCCTGGCTTGAACTCGCCGAGCAGCTTGCGCTGTATCTGGATGACTTCACCAACAACAGCAGCCTGGCGCTGGCGTTCGAGTTTATCGACACCGGGAAGGTTGGGCAAGTGTTGCTGTTCCCGGGCGACGCGCAAATTGGAAGCTGGCTGACCTGGCACAAACTCGAATGGACCGTCACCGACCCTGATGGATCAAAGCGCAACGTCCACACCAGCGATCTTTTCGCCAAGACGGTCTTTTACAAAGCCGCGCACCACGCCAGTCACAATGGCACCCTCAGCGGGTTGGGCGCCGACCAGACCGGCCTTGAGCAGATGACCGACCGCGACCTCGTCTGCGTCGTCCCCGTGGACCGTGCGATGTCAAAAAAGAAACACTGGGACCGCACCCTGCCTTGGAACCCTCTGCTCAAGCGCCTGGCCGAAATAACCCGCGGCCGCCTCGTGCTCACGGATGTCAACGAGACGCCGCCTGACCCGGAGAACCTCTCGTTGCTGTCTGCTCTCGAACAGAAGCAATTCAAGAAGCAGGTCACCGTCAACCCGGACTGGGTGGATTACATCCTTTAAGCCGGCCGGTTCGCGAAAGAGTGATGAAAGGCGAACGGGCAACCGTTCGCCTTTTGCTTTCTTGTGGCATGGGTTTCTGACTTTCCGCGAGTAGAAGCTTGACCCCGCCTCCAAACGGGCCTATGACGGATGCATGGCCCAGACCACGTCCACCTACGGAGGACAAAAAATGAAAACTGCACACACTCGTCGTGAATTCCTCGCCGATGTCGGCCGCGGCATGTTGGTCGCAAGCGTTGGCTACGGCATGGCAACCGAACTCGGACTTGCGCCCGCCTTCGCTGCTGACGCGCCTGACACGCTCGACTTCGGCCCGCTCGAATCGCTCGTCCGCCTCATGCAAGAGACGCCCGCGAACAAGCTGCTCCCCGCGCTCGCGGACAAACTCAAGTCCGGCACTGAACTCAGCCGCCTTGTCGCTGCCGGCGCACTCGCTAACGCCCGCACTTTCGGCGGTGAAGACTACGTCGGCTTCCACACGATGATGGCGCTGGCGCCGTCGTTGCACATGGCGCGCGAACTTCCTGATGCGCTCCAACCGCTGCCCGTCTTCAAAGTCCTATACCGAAACACCAATCGCATCCAGGAACGCGGCGGGCGCAAAGACGAGGTCCTTCACCCGGTCAAACCCGCCATTCTTTCCGATAACCGCCCCTGCGGCGAACTTCTCCGCGACGCCGTCCACCGCAAAGATGTCAACGAAGCCGAGCAAACCTTCGCCGCCCTCGCGAAGCTTTCCCCGGACGACGCCCTCAATCACCTCCTCCACACCGTGCAGGAGAACACGGAAGTTCATCGTGTCGTGCTTCCTTATCGCGCGTGGGACCTGCTCGACCTCATCGGCAGGGAACAAGCACACACACTTCTCCGCCAATCCGTCCGCTATTGTGTGAAGGCCGAAGCCGGGCAGCGCAGCAGCAAGTGGGACGAGCCGCGCACGCTCCTGCCGAAGATGCTCGAACAACACAAACTCCTCGGTCGCGCGCCCGGCACGCGCTCCGCGGAAGATAAATGGGTTGATGAACTCAGTCAGACCTTTTTCAAATCTACACCCGAACAAGCCGCCGAAGCCGCCGCCACCGCGTTGGCCGAAGGTTTTGCGCCCGCCGCGATTGGCGAAGCCATTTCCCTCACGGCCAATCAACTTGTCCTCCGCGATGCAGGCCGTCCGCCACAGGCAGAATCGCTGGGCAAGCCGGTCGGCAGCGTCCACGGCGACAGCATCGGCGTACATGCCAGCGATTCTGCGTGCGCCTGGCGCAACCTTGCCCGCGTGAGCAACGCCCGAAACACCTTCGCCTGCCTGATCCTCGGCGCGTATCAAGTTGCCCTCGACCGCACCGCGCGCGGCGGTGATTTCCTGAACTGGTCACCGGTGCCGGTGAAGTGGCATCTCGACCACATCAAATCCACCGAGGCCGACGCGCTTCTGCGTGAAGCTGATGACGCAATCCGCCAGAACCTCCAAGCCCAAGCCGCGGCCATCGTGAGCCGCTATGGCGAACTCGGCCACGCCCCGCGCCCCGTGTTCGACCTGCTCTTGCGCTATGCCGTGAGCGAAGACGGCGCGCTGCACGCCGAGAAATACTACCGCACGGTGACTGAAGAATTCGCCGCCACACGCCCCGCCTTCCGCTGGCGTCAACTGGTGGCCCTCGCCCGCGTCACCGCCAGTGAATACGGCCGCCCCGCACCGGGCATGGCGGAGGCTAGAGAGATGTTTAAGGTTTAGGTTGGAGTTCAGTTCAAATCTCAATCGCAAAGGCGAACGGGCAACCGCTCGCCTTTTGCGTTGGCAGAGTTCCACGTCTGTGGCATCGTTTCGCCATGAGGACAGTGCTTGGTGCAAACGGCGAAATCGGAATCCCCAAGGAAATCCGCGAAGCTGATCATTTGCACGTGGGTGATTCGTTCGAAGTCGAACGTTTGATGCCCGGTCACTACGTCGTCACGAAAGAACAGTTGCCTAAAACCCGTTTTACAGTCGTCACTGGCAATGATGGTTTGCCGGTCATCCGCACCGAAAACGGCGTCATTACTTCACAGCGCGTCAAGGAATTGGAAAGCCTGACGCCGTGACGAGTTTGCTGGATGTGAATTTGCTCATGGCGCTGCTGTGGGAAAACCACGAGCACCATCAAGTCGCCCGCCGATGGTTTCAAAGCGTCACGAACTTCGCCACTTGCCCCGTCTCACAACTTGGATTTGCCCGCGTTTCATCTCACCCGCTGCTCGGTTATGGCATGACACCCGACCAAGCTTTCGTCGTTCTGCGCCATTTGCTTGCCGACTCTCGCCACCGTTTCGTCCCTGATGATTTGAGTTGCGAAGACCGTGTCGTACGAACGGATTTGATGGGCGGTCCGAATCAAATCACCGACCGTTACCTGGTTGCTTTGGCCCGCCAACATAAACTGACGCTGGCGACTTTCGACGAGACGTTGGCGAAGAGCTTTGCGAGTGAGTCCGGCCTCGTGACTTTGGTGCGGTGATCCCGGAGCACACGAAGAAGTCGCGCGGCTGCACCTCGAACGCATTGGCGTGAACCTGACCAGGCTCACCACGAAACAAGCTAACTACCTTGGCGTGCCGCCCAAAGGCCCGTACTAGCCGGAGCACTATCGCTACTGAGCGAAATCAAATCTCAAACACTAAAGGCGAACGCGAAGGCATACAGCTTCGCGCTTCCACCACCTTGGCGTGCCTATTATTCTGAGCCTTGGTCACCCAGCGCCGTCAGCTTTGCACGCTGGACTGAGAAACTGCTGCCGATGTAGTGTATCCGCATGAAGAAAGAATCGTTTCTCGCGGGCCTGTGTTTCATTTCGCTACTAAGGTCCGCGTGTGCCTTCTCTATAGACGACGAATGGTTATTCAGCACCGCTTTCATCGCTCGTCCCGTGGGCCCGGGAAAGATGGCAACTGGGACGGGGTTCTTTGTATTTCGACAGGTTGTGACGAATTTGGGCAAGGTGTTCCTTATTTCAAACAAACACGTTCTCGGTCCACAACCTGCAGAATCGCTAACCACCAACAAGGAAGTCAGTGCGACGATCTTTATTACATTCGAAACAAACAGAGAACTCGCGATCACCAATTTCCGCCTCCCGCTCCGCGATAAGGACGGAAGGGAGTTTTGGACGGGTCACCCAGCCACTAATGTCGATGTCGCCGTGATTGACGTTACGCCGTACGTGTCACTGGCTGGAGCTATGAGGCCGGGGTACCGGGTTGGTTATATCAAAGAGGATAGATTTGCCACGAGCGATTCGATCGCCCGGACGTCGCTAACCATTGGCGATCCAATTGTAATGCTTGGTTACCCATTAAATGCGCTTGAGGGAAAGAGCACGACACCAATTGCGAGAGGGGGCACCATCGCAACACCACCGGAACGGAATTTCCGCAGCGAACCAATATTCCTCATTGATTGCTCAACTATTCGAGGCTCCAGTGGGAGCCCAGTCTTCGTTCCCGTCCGCCCCTATCGTGTCACCAAGAAAGACGGCAAGACCACGCTCGATGGCGTTAGAGGAGAACTGCCTGAACTCCTGGGAGTCGTTTCAGGATTGTTCAGTGATTGGGAAATCGTCGTTCGCCAAACTACAACGCTTGGGCAACCGCCGCAGGAGCTTTTCTTAGTGGACGGCGCAAATCTCGGAATTGTCTTTCGAGCCGACACCATTTCTGAGGCGATTGATGCAACAGGAGCTGGGAGATTCAAAGGAGCAGCCGACGGGAATTGATTCCCCAATACATGAAGCGAATCCGTTTCAGTTGATCTCCGAAAAAACCAGACGGAGAACGCGCGATTTCTCCTTTCACTCGACAGTGACAAGCTTGTCCTCTTTCGGATTCACTTGGATCAGCACATCCTTGTATTCGTCAAACAAACCGTTGTTGTGCATCTGCCAGGCGATCGGACCTTTCTTGCCGGCGGTGGGGTCTTTGAAAACGAGGACCTCGCAGGCTTTCGTGCCGATCGGCTGGGCAACGGCCATGCGGGCCGTTCCGTTGGTGTACACCAGAATTTCGACCTGAAACCATTCATGTTCATCGTACTTTGGATGCGCCAATCGGGTGAACAGTCCTTTGCCGGAATTATTTTTGCCGGGCCGGTAGTCCCAACTGCCGCCGTTGCGTGGTTGAAACTGAATTCCGCCGAAGGCATCGAGCGTTGGCTGCCCTTCGGTCGCGGCGGTGCAATAAATCAAAACGCAAGCCCGATGATCCGACGGCGGTCCGCCAACGTGCCGCATGGTGAAGATGAGCCGGTAATTGCCATATTCCTGAGTCGTATGAAGAAGACCGCGGCCTTCACCGAGACTCGCCATCGCGCCGTCCTTGACGGTCCAGGCTTTGGTGATGTCCGCCGCATTCGTGCCCTTCACGCTCGCTTTCCAACCGTCAAGCGTCTTCCCGTCAAAGAGCGGAGTCATCCTGCTGATTTTGTCCAACGTCGCTTGCGATGCTGGTGTTGGCGGCGGAAACGTCGGCGCTGCGTTCGTTGCCTCGGCAGAGGCGGCAGGGTTAACGGCCTGTTGCGCAAACAGACTCGTTGCAAGCACGACGCCCAAGACCACCCAAGGGTTTGTTTTCATAGTCAAAGGGTTTCACCCAGAATGAGCTTCCGCGCTTTTGCCTGACAAGCGTGAAACGCGAAGCCGATGCCTGCGCCGAAGCCGAGGCCATAAAATAATCCCCACGCTGCTTTGGAAAGCGTCGCCCGCGTGGATCTCTCCAACACGATGCCCAGCGCATTTCCCTCCTTCAACGCCAGCACCGCGTTGTGCGCCCATTCGCCGGCGAAATAGCCCGCCGCATTGGCAACAAAAAGCACGGCGATGATTTTCAACGCCGCCCCGCGCGCCGCGAATCCGTGGGCGAGAATTCCACCCATCGCCGCCATGCCCGCAAGCGAACCGACGATGCCGCCCGTCACGCCGCGCAACGCCATCCAGCCAATCGTCCATGCGACCGCGTAAGCGACGAAGGCGAGGCTGAAGATTTTGTAGAACCGAACCAACGAGCCAGGTCCGATGATAAGCCGGTGCAGCAACAATCCACTTAGGCCAATGAAGACAATGGCGCACGTCGCATACAGTCCCACCTCGCCTACGTTGCGATAAAACCATCGCCCGGCCAGCACCCACGGCGCAAAGCCGCCAAGACTGACGAGCGTAAACCCAATCATTCCGCGCAGCACAGATTCACCGAGCGTCGGCACGCGCGGCGATTGGCCGGATGTTCTGACGCGGTCAGCGATGCTTTGGGGATCAAGGCCAAACATGGCGAATTTTTTACCGTGGACGCACCAGCATTTCCTCGACAACAACGTTCGACGGAAGGTTGATACAAAACACGGCACACTCCGCCACATCTTCAGCGCGCATCATTTTTGCACGCGCTGCGGCGTTCGGTGGTTGAGGTCGCCGGTCCAGCAACGGGGTATCAATGTCGCCGGGGAAAATGGCGCAGGCGCGGATACCATTGGCTCGTTCTTCGGCATTGATGCTCTGTGTGAGTCCGGCCAAGCCGAACTTGCTCATCACGTAGGCCGGACCGGCTTTCGGCGATGCCTGTTTGCCCGCGTCGGAAACGACATTGATAATGGTGCCACTTTTGCGCGATCGCATTTGTGGCAAGAAAGCCTGCACGCAGTAATAAGCGCCGTTGAGATTGGTAGCGATCATCGCGTGGTAATCTTCCAGCGACAAAACTTCCAGCGCTCGCTGCGGGGCGTTTGTGCCGGCGGCGTTCACGAGTACTTCGACTTCGCCGAACGCGGCCAGCACGCGCCCGCCCATTTCGGCAACGGTCCTGGCATCGCTAACGTCGCAAACGTGAGGCGTGATGCGAGATCCATGAGCACCAGCTTGGCGGATGGTTTCCTGGAGTGTTTCCGCGCGGCGACCGAGGACGGCCACGCGCCAGCCTTGCTGCGCGAGTTTCAACGCGGTGGCTTGCCCGACACCGCTGCCGGCACCGGTGATAACGGCTGTTCTGTTCATAAATCAACCCACTGCCTCATCTCCGCAGACTTCACCGCCGCATCCATCACCGCCTGCGCGCGGGCACCGTCATGGAAACTTGGGACGCACGGACGCTGGTTGCGGATCGCATCCACAAACTCCCACGCCTGATCGTAACGAAACGTCACGAGCGGATCGCCGTCGCACGAGTCGCGTGGCGCGCCCGGCAGTTTCCAGAACTCTTCTGGAATCGTGATGGTTTCCAACCCCGGACCACCCACTTTGCCCGTCTGAAGTTTGTTCCACTCGCCGGTGATGAAAACGAAAGAGCGCTCGCTGCCGTTCACCTCCACGTAATCGAGGCTGCGCCAGCTTTCGTTGCGGCCACTCGCCAGCTTGCTGCTTTCCAACACGCCAGTCGCTCCGCACCGAAACTCGGCGAGAATGGCCGCCCAATCGTCGAGATCGTTCGGCTGGCCGCCGCGCACCGGATGCCACTGCGTCAAGTTCGCCACGAGCCGTTTCATTGGTCCGATTAACAGAT
>CAZNOE010000131.1:0-11372 GCA_964574525.1 uncultured Bifidobacteriaceae bacterium | reverse complement strand
GCGACGACTTGATCGGAGTTATCATTACTGCACTCAAGAGCGGCCGGGCCGGCGAAATTTACAACGCCGTGGACGACGAGCCGGTGACCCAACGCAACTTTTTCGCCTGGCTGGCGGGCACGCTGGGCAAAGACCTGCCGCCGATCGCGCCGGAAGACGCGGAGGCGAATCGCAAGCGTGGCGTGACGAGCAAAAGAGTTTCCAACCGCAAACTGAAGATGGAACTCGGCTATCAGTTCAAATATCCAAACTTCCGCAAAGGTTACACCGCGGAAATCATGCGGCTTGAAGCGGCAGGACTGTTGGATATCCCGCCCGAGGATCGCGGACAATCCTGACCAGTTGTCTCAGAAAGAAACTTCCTGCGGAACAGCGAGCGGCGTGGACATATCGTAGGGCAATTGCCACACGTGCGTGCCATCGGAATTGCCGAAGTATAGATGCGAAGTTGTGACCTGTGTCGGATCGCCGTCCGCCCAGAAGACGAAGAACGGATCGGTCGCATTGAGCGGTCGGCGGGCATAGGTGTGATTGTAAACGCTGTTCGTCGTGATCTGCCGTGTCATTGTCCAGGTCTGTCCCTGGTTCACGCTCGTCCACAGCGCCATCTCGCCGCCGGCTTGCCAGAGTTGCGGACCGTTTTGCGTCGGGCCAATGACCACCCACTTGTCAGGCATGATATAGAGGCTGCCCATGTCGTAGTTGTGGTCGGACGTGCAGATCACGTTGGTAATCCATTGCGCGCCGTTCCATCGCGCAATCATCCACTGGCGCGGATCGCCTTGCGGCCCGGGCTGATAATGGTTGCTGACGATGTAGAGCAGCACGGGATTGCCGTTCGTGTCGAAGTTCAGATCGCAGGTGTACATCAACTTGCCTTGCGACGAATAATCAAACACGCGCGCGGGATTGTTTGTGGTCGTGAGTGGCATCGTGAGCGGCACGCCGGCTGCCGTGGTCCACGTGGCTCCGAAGTTGGTCGTCTGCACGTAGTAAAGGTCCGTGCGCTTGTCCACGTCGCCGCCGGGGTGGCGATTGAAGAACGAGGCGACCATCCCGTCGGCGCGCACGTTGCTCACCTGATAATGCCCGCCGATGCCCGCCAGCTTTTTGTGCGCGCTCCAGTTGATGCCGTTCGTGCTCGTCTCCCAATACAGTTCGCGGCCATTGGTGTATTTGGTGAACAGATTGAAGAAACCAAATCCGGGAATGTAGCGCGGTTGCGGATACGTCATCTCGTCCTGTCGGATGAAATCAAAATCCGCCACGCTGTAGGGCTTCTTGCTGCGGAACTTCCAGCCGGGCCGGGCAGTGGCGCGGCCACTCACGAACACCCAGATGTATCCCTGCTCATCAATGGCTATCGCAGCGTTGTCATGCGGATCGTTCACGCCCTGTTTGTCGAGGACCAGCGTTGGCCGCGGCACTTGTTGGGTGGCGTGATCGAAATACGAAGCCATGATGAGCAGGTGGCGATCGTCTTTGATCGTGCCGCCATAAACGAAAAACGTCTTGTTCACCGCCGGCGCGTAAATCGCGATGGGAATATGATTGGCCGTATAAGTTCCAAGCCCGCCGGAATACTTGTCGCCGTAGGTCGAGAATTGTCCAAGCGTGAACCAGATGCCGCGATAGCCATCCGCGTAGCCGGGGGGCGGTAATTTTTTTACTCGATAAAATTCCAGGGAGTTCGTCGCCGGTTGATTTGTGAAGCGCGTCTCCAGTCCACTACCGGGCACGATGGCAAGCGGCGACCAATCGTTGGTTGCCACTGTTGTTATTGAGCCGGCAGTCTCGACCAGATATTCCGCGTTGGTTTTCGTTTGGAAGGAGAAGGCGAATTTTCCCGGGCTTCCCGCCGCGTTGGTCAGAATGAGCACATCGGGCAGCGTCGCGGGCACATCCGCCGTGACGACGATGTTATCCACATCGGCATAAGTTCCGGCCACTCCGCGAATCCCCCCGAAGCGCACCCGGCTGTACGGCGTTCCCAGCGGATGATTGTTCCGCCAAGGCAGGTTGGTGGCGATGAGCGAACTGTCCATCTTCAAATCCCACTTGCCGAAATTGGAACCGCTCAAATAGTTGATCAGTTCGAGGTGATGCCAGTTGGTATTGAGATCGAGGATCGGAATCCAGTTCGCGCCGTCGTAATAGCTGAGTTTGTTGCTGACCGTTCCCCAGCCGAGCAGGCTGGTTTCGCCGCCGGAAGTGGGCAGCACGAAAACATCCAGCGTGCGCGGTCCTTGCGTGGAAGCCCGCGCGTCAAATTGAACGGATAGAACGCCGTTCGAGACCGGCGGGAATTTGAGATAATCCACGTTGTCCACGCCCGTTTGTGTGCGACGCAGAACTCTGCCGTGCAGCCCACCGTCGTTGAGATTGGTAATCAGACCGGGCGTTGGTGATGACGGTTGCCACGACGCCCCGCCGTCCGTGACCGGCTGAAGGTTGCCGAGCGGATAGACGTCACTGTCGCTGAAACCGTCAACATCGGCGAGTACGAGGGTTTGATTCGTCTGCGCCACCAGCGCTGACTGCAAACAACCGAGCACTCCAAAAAAAACAATGGCCCGCTCCAGGACGGGGTTCATGGTCAAAAAATCTTCCTCGCCTTTGGCTCAAACAAATAATTGCCGCGCGGGCTGGCCCATGTCGGTAATCGGCACGGGCCGGTCGCCGTCGTGAAGGTTGCCGGCGGGATTGATGCCGAGTGCGCAATGAATGTTTGCGTGGAAATCCGGCACGGACACCGGTTGGTTCACAATTTTCATCGCCAGTTCGTCCGTCTCGCCAATCACCTGACCGGTTCGCAGGCCGCCGCCTGCCATCACCGTGCTGAACGCCTTGGCGTAATGGCCGCGTCCGCCGCCGCCGTCAAACTGTGCGGGCCTGCCAAATTCCGTCGCCACCACGACCAGCGTGCGGTCGAGCAATTTGTTTTTTTCGAGGTCCAACACCAAGGTCGCCAGCGCGCTGTCCAATCCCTTGATGAGGGCGTGCTGCTCGCGTTGCGCGGCATTGTGAGTGTCCCAGCCCGCGCCGTTGATGAAATTCAAGTTGAAGGAAACTTCCACGAAGCGGACGCCGCTTTGCACCAGCCGCCGCGCGAGCAGACAACGCTGGCCGAATTCCGCGCCGTACGCCTGGCGCAGCGAGCCGGGTTCGCTTTTCAACTCAAACGCCTTCATGAATTCGCCGCCCGACAGCTTGAAGCTCTCGCCGATGGCGGTGTCGTAGTCGCTCAGGAATTTTTCGCCGGGATGCCGTTTCAAATAACCTTCGCGCATTTTCGCCAGCAATGCTTCGCGACCAGCCTCGCGCGCGGGCGAAACATCCGGTGGCCGCGTCAGTCCAGCCGGACCCGCTTCAGTGTCCGTGAGATAAACGTAGCCGGCCGACGCGCCGAGGAAGCCCGGCCCGCGCGTCGGATTCGGATAACCGATGACCACGTAAGCCGGCACGCCTTCCACGGCACTGCCGCGTCTATTCGCGATGATGGAGCCGATGCTCGGATACTGCACCGTGCCGCTGGGCCGCCGGCCGGTATGCACGCGATTCACTGCGGCGGCGTGTTCATCAATCACGTCGTGATTGACGGAGCGGAACAGAACGAAACGGTCGAGAATTTTTGCGCACTGGCCGAGGTGTTCGCAGACCCTGACGCCGGAAATGGCGGTGTCAATCGCGTCGTAATAGGAGCCGGCAATTTTTTTGCCGTCGCCCTTGCGCTTCGGGTCCCAGGTGTCCATTTGCGCCGAGCCGCCGCCGAGCCAGATAAAAATGCAATGGTCGGCTTTGCCCTTGGGGAAATCATTTTTTCCAGCGCCCAGCGCCGGCAAACCGCCCGCGCCCAGCAACGCGGCGGCACCAAGTCCAGCCTGGCTGGAACGAATCAAAAAGTCACGTCGAGTGAGCGAGTTCATGTGTGTCTCAGATTGTAAATCTTTGGGTGTTCAGGTAGGGCGCGTCACTCCGTGCGCGCCGATCGGTCGGTCGAAGCAAATCTGCGGCGCGCACGGAGTGACGCGCCCTACCAACGCCCTCGCCATCATCGGACAGGGTGAGGGGTGCGATGTTGGTTTCGGTGAACACGTGAAAAAGATTCCAGTTCATCACGGCATGAAAACGAACTCCGGCGAGTTCACCATCACCCAAACCATGTCTTCCATCCGCTCGCGCCAGCCGGCGCGCAACGCGGGCGTGGGCGGGTCGCCGGCGCGGGCTTCGCGTTCCTGCTCCAGCTTGATTTTCGTGGCCTCGGCGTTGAGATGGTTCGACCACGAAACCGCCTGCTTGGGGCCGGATTTTTTTTTCGTCGCGCTGACGGGAATGCAGCGCTCGGCATAACCCGGCTCCAGATGCGCCGTGAACATTTTCAATTCATCATCCGTCGGCGGTCGCGACAGCACGCGAACGAACGCAGCGCGAATCAATTCCGGCAACAGACGATGCTCCAGCGCCAGCCGCGTCAGGGCGCTGTCGTCGGAGAGTCGCACGACGCGCGTGGCCAACGTGCTGTTCGCGAGATTGGCGGGCTGCAACACGTTGGGCGAATCGTCGCGCACGGTGAGCGGATTCGGACGCGACTCGCGCCAGCCGAACATCATCAGCGTGTCCACAATCGCCTGTGCGCGCGGCAGCGCCAGCGCGGGACGGTCGCGTTCATTCGCGAGCGAGCAAAATTCCCATGAGCGTTTGGGCGCGCCGAGATTGTTGAAGTCCTGCGCCGGGCGACGGCCATCCCCGTCCTGATTGAGTTCCTCAGAATCAAATTGTTTGCCGACGGCGGCGAACAAAGAATCCACCACTTGCTCGGCGGTCAACCGGCGACGCACGGGTGCATCGAACAAGCGCGCGTTGGCTTCGGGAATTTGCCCGGAGCCATCTTGCGCGACGCGCTGGTAGGCTTGCGAATTCAGAATCAGCCGCGTCACGTGCTTGAGGTCGTAGCCGCTCGTGACAAATTCGCGCGCGAGCCAGTCGAGCAATTCGGGATGCGACGCCTCCGGCTTCGTCGGCCAGTCGTCCACGGGTTCAACGATTCCCCAGCCGAGGTAACGCTTCCAGACGCGGTTGACGATGACCTTCGGGAAACGCTCATTGCGCGCGTCAGTAATCAGCGCCGCCAGTTCCTCCCGCGTGTCGCCGCGCTTGCGCACATCGTCTTCCAGGCCGCTGCGATCCACCACTTCGGTGAACGGCCACGCGGGTTTGACCGTCGAGCCGGGTGCGAGCGTCACTTCCACGATGCGGCCAATCTTGATGTTTGAGTTGGTCGGAATCGAACTCGTCACCGGGACTTTCTCCGGCGCTTTTTTCAACATCGCGGCGAGGCTGAACAATTGCTCCTGCTTGAACGGATGATACGGTGCGTCGTGGCAGCGGGCGCATTGAAGTTCCATGCCGAGAAACGCTTTCGAGACGATGTGCGCCTTCGCGGCCATCGGCACGTCGTTTTCGCTGGCCATCTTGAAACCCGCCGGCCCGCCAAAATAAAGACTGCCCTCCATCTCGACCAGTTCGGTGACGAAGCGGTCGAGTGGTTTGTTGTCGCGGAAGGAGTCGTAAATGAACCAGCGGAACGGCCCGGTGTTGTTCAGCTTGGGCTTCAACATGCCGGGATTTTCCGCGAGCACGTCCTGCCAGTAGCTGACCCAATGGTCGGCCCAGCTCGGATTTGCCAGCAGCGCATCAATGAATTTTGCACGGCGATCCGTCGATTTGTCTTTTTGAAACGTCGCGATTTGTTCCGGCGTCGGAATCAATCCGATCGTGTCGAGCGTCACACGCCGCAGGAAAGCGTCGTTTTCCAGCAGCGCGGCGGATCTGGCCTGGGCGGCGGCAAGCTTTTGGTTTATGAAATGGTCCACCGCGTTGTTTGCCGGAAAACCGGCCGGCGATGACGGCACAACTAGTGCAGGCTTTGTGGAAAAAAACTGCCGGGCCTTCTCGTGACGCGTCGCCCAATACCTGTCTTCCGCCGCGCCAACGACGCGACGTTGCGCCACGTCGCGCTCGGCAAGTTCGAAACGTTGCGCGGCGGCGAACGGTTGCCACTCTTCGTCCGTCAACGCGACTTGCACCTTGGGCGCGAGCAGACGGAACACGCCATCCGGCCCGGCGATGGCCAGGCAGGTTTCGCCGATTTCCGGGCGCACTTTTTTTCCGCCCACGAACGCTTCAAAAACAAAAATATGCAGTTGGCCGTCCGCTTTGAACGTGGCGAACTGGTCGCTGTGGCCGGGCGGCAGAACGCGCACGCCATCAATGGAATTCGCGGCCTGGTCCGGCACGTCTTCAGAATCGGCGTGCTTGTAGGCTTTGAACGGCGTGGTGACGGCTTCACGGTCATCCACGGTCAGACGGGCGCCGTCGCGGGCGCGCAAGAGCAGGCGGTATTCGCCGGCGAGCAAAGTCAGTTTGGCCGCCGCCCGCACTAGAAAAGGCGAGGCGCGGTCAATCTTTATTCCCTTGCCGGAATACTTCGTGGGCAACGCCGCGAAGGCAAAGGCGGGCTGGGTGAATTTATCCGTGACCTGGGTCGGGAGTTTTTTCCAGGAGCCGCCGCTGCCGGACGCGGGCGCATCGGAGTCCGCGGAGTCCGCTGCGGAATCCGCGCCGGCGGACGCGGTATCAATCGGTGCGTCGCCGCCGCCGGAGACCTCAAGAATTTCCACGCGGACGGCATCGGCGGGCGCGTCGCGGACAATCGCGACGGGCGCGGGAGTTGTCGGCGGCGCTTTGTAAACGAACCGCTGCGCGAGTTTTTCGGCTGACAGCGCGCCGCGATAAATGGCGACCTCATCAATCAACCCATTGAACGCGCTGTTCGCCCCGCCGCCCATCGAAGAACCAATCCAGACCTCATCCGCGTCCACGACCGGGCCGAGGTCGGTTTGGCCGCCGTAATCCCACCTGCCTTTCGTTTCGCCCGCATCAATCCAGCCACGGATGCTGTCGCCCTTGCCGAACGTGTAAGTCACCGCGACGTGATTCCAGCGCTCGCCGAGGCTAACATCGGCATCGGAAAGCCAGCGATGCCAGGATTCCCGGCCTTCGGGTAGATTGAGTTCGTCGCGGAAAAGAAAACTCAGACGTGCCTTGGTCTTGGCACCGTGCAATCGCAGCGCCCAATTTTGATTGTTCGCGGCGAAGCTGGGATTTTGCGTGCGGCCCTTGCCAACGATGTACATGTCCTGGTTTTCATCAATCTGCTGCGGAAAAACCCATGCCTCAATGGTGATGGTGTCACCCTTTTTGAACGCCAGCGGATTTTGCGACGCTGAAGATTTTACGCGAATGAAACTGCCCTTGCCGTTGAACCGCACGGCGGAATTGTTCGCTTCAAAATCCGGGAAGGATACGGGTCGTGGTCCAGCGGCGGAGAACTGCACTTTGCCTGTCACTTCGCCATCGGCTTGCGCGCCCAACGTGCCGAGGTTTGGAATGTTTTCGCCGCTCGAATGGTTGAAGCGCCAGTAAGCCACCGGCTTGTCGTCGAGCACGAGCCGGGAATACTCCGCGCGAGCGCTGGAGGAAAGCGCGGCCATTCCGGCGGCGAGCAAAAAAGCGTGTGGCAACAATCTCATGGCAACAAAGGGGATTATGCTGCAAATCTTCCGGTCAGCAATGGCTCTTTCGAGCTAGAGCGGCATCGAATCTTGAATCGCGCGACATTCGGCGGGAATGGGCAGGGCGCGTCACTCCGTGCGCGCCGTTGATGTATTTCATGTGGCGGCGCACACGGGGAGTGACGCGCCCTACTAGTTCCAAGCAAGGCATTCATCAGTTCAATCGAATCAAACCGCGTTGCAGGGCGGTGGTGGCGGCTTGCGTGCGGTCGGCGACGCGCAGTTTTTCCAGAATCATTTTGACGTGGTTCTTCACGGTGTTTTCCGCGAGGCCGAGCGACGAGCCGATTTCCTTGTTGCTCTGGCCTTTGACGATGAGCAGCAGGACTTCCAGTTCGCGCGGTGTGAGTTCCGGCGCGGCGCGACGTTGCGCGAGGCGGTCGGTCACGGCCTGCGGCAGCTTGTAGGTGCCGGCGTGAATGGCGCGAATGGTCGCAAGCAATGGGCCGCTCTCGGTGTTTTTTACGAGATAACCCGCAGCGCCCGCTTCGAGCGCGCGATAAATATCTTCATCGTAATCATACGTGGTCAGCACCAGCACACGGGCGCCGGGAGATTTTTGGCGGATGGCCGCCGTGGCCTCCGCTCCGCCGAGGTCGGGCATCCGCAAATCCATCAGCGTCACGTCGGGATGATGTTTGGTGAATGCTTCCACCGCTGCCGTGCCGCCGACGGCTTCGGCCACGATGGTCATATCCGACTGCGTTTCCAGCAGGCTGCGCAAGCCGATGCGCACCACGAGATGGTCGTCCACGAGCAGGAGGCGGATTTTATATTTGGACGTGCTCAAATTGGAACGGTGACGGTGACGATCGTGCCGCGACCGGGCTGGGAGGTCAAATCTACCTTCGCGCCGATCTGATCGGCGCGCTCGTGGATGCCGCGCAAGCCGAAATGTCCGTTGGCGGCGCGATTTAATTGTTCGGGGTCAAACCCCGCACCATCATCGGCAATGCGCAACAGCACGATGCCCAGTTCATGATTGAGCGCCAAATCAATGTGCTTCGGTTGCGCGTGATGCACAGCGTTGGACAAACACTCCTGGCCGATGCGCAATAGGTTGGCTTCAACGGCCTCCGGCAGACTGCACAGCGGCCGCTGCACCGTACAACGCAATTCAATGCCGGTGCCAGCGGTAATTTGCCGCGCAATTTCCGGCAACGCGTCGGCGAGGCTGCCGCGTTCCAATTCCTGCGCGCGCAGGTTCATCAACGAGCGGCGGAAACACTCCTGGCCGTGCCGCACCATCTGCCGGGCGGTTTCCAACTGGGGCCGCACGTCGTCGGCCTCGGGCGGCAGCTTGGCGTTGAGCGCCTCGAGCTGAAAACCCAGTCCGGAAAAACTTTGGGCGAGCGTATCGTGCATTTCACGGGCCATGCGGTGACGCTCTTCCAGCGCCGCTTCGCGTTGGACTTTTTCGCGGATGACCAGCGATTGCTCCACGACACGCCGGCGCAACATGGCGACCCAGACAAACGCCGCCAGCGCGAGGCCGAGCAACACACTGGTGGCGACCGCCAGCCGTTGCGCCGTCCACCAGGAGGGCGCGACCAGCACCGCGATGTCCGCGGGCGAGCGCAGCAGCAATTCAATCGAGCGTGGGCTCACGCCAAAACCGCCGCCGGAGGAACTGAATTCTTCCACGCGGCAAACGCCGGTGAGGCGCACGTTGCTCTCTTTGCGCAATGACAGACGGGCGCGCGGCATCCGCGCACGGAACGCCGTGTCTTCCGCGCGCAGCACGAGCAAGGTTTCCGCCGGATTCTCCAAGACCTCCAGTAACTGCGCGTCCATCGCGATCAGGTTCGCATCGTTGGTTCCGGTCAACGCTTCCGTGAGCGTGCTGGGCAGAGGTTGTGGATCGTCGCCGCTGCCCGTGATGCGAAACGTGGCGTCTTCGAGAAACGCGCTGAAGCGGCCCATAACCGGAAAGCCGACCGCTTCGACAATATCACCGGGTTGAACCGCGTCCGTTTGCGCGGTCTGCACGAGCAGACCGTGTTCGGCGTCGCGCAGGAACAGGGCTTCGCCCGGCTGCCGGTGTGTGACGACGCCGCGCACGCGGACGCGATGATTGGATACCCCGGCGGGGTTGAAGTTCAGCAAGGCGCTCGAGGAGGTCAAGGGCACGCTGAACGGATCGGCGAGTGGTGCAGTCTCAACGTGAAGGTCTTCGAGCCGGTTCACGAGCAATTGCGGAGCGATGAGTTGGTGCCAGTTGTTGATGTATCCGGCGGCAAGCCCGGTGACGCGGACCTCGGCATCCACGAGCGGTGGCAGATTGGTCACACCATGAGCGACGATTTGCACTTCCAGCCTGCGCGAACCCAGAGCGACACTTAAGACGAAACGATCAAACTCCGTCAGCCGCACGACCGATCGGACAATTCCACTGACTTCGACTCGTTCGTAATGCCGGCGGGCGGACAGCAGCTCGTCGAAGCCGACGGGCACGGCGACCGGCAACGCGCCGTGACCAATTACGCGAAACCGGGCGGAGCCGATCCCGGTGATGAAGCGGCCCACATAAGTCACGCCTTCGACTTCAAGCACGGTGCCGGGATCAATCGCCGGAGGGGTCAACGGGAAGTTGATGAAAGTTCCGCCCGTTTCATCCTGGAGAAAAATGGAGCTGGGATTGGCGGCGGTCACCGTTGCGCGCAGTTTCACGGGCAGTTGGCGCGCAGCCGCCAGGGGCGGCAGTGCGCGGAGTTGAGCGGCATTGGTCAGCACTGCCGAGGCCGGCACAGGTAGCGCTGGCGGTTGAGCATTGCCAGTCTGCCGTGCCACGGCGAATGAAATCAGGAGCGGGGCCGCTTCCCAAAAAATCGTCAGGCGCACATTCAACGCGGGCAGCATACGCTCAATTGAGTAGCGTGACACTAGCCCTAAAGAGCTATGGACGGTAGGGGATTTGCGGCGTTACACTCCGAAGTCAGTAGCAAGAAACCAGACCGGGCTACGTATGACACAGACTTTACCATTCAACTTCGGGGCACGGAGAGTTCGCGCATGTTTTCGAAAGGGCTTTACTTTGATCGAATTGCTCGTGGTCATCGCGATCATCGCCATTCTGGCGGCGATGCTGTTGCCGGCTTTAAGCAAAGCGAAGGAAAAAGCCAAACGCACGAGTTGCTTGAGCAATCTGCATCAACTGGGTTTGGGCGTGCATATGTATTCATCGGACAATCAAGAAATGCTCCCGACCATCTACCGCACGGCTTCCGTGTTTACGGGTTATTGGTTTCACAGCGGTTCGGAATACAAAAATCTAGGGCTGTTGTTCTCCGGGAACTACGTCACCGCTCCGCATGTATTTTATTGTCTGTCCGGCGAGGCGCGGCCCAATGAAGTGCTCGCTTACAACGGGCCTCAGAATGAATGGACCAATAGTTCGGTCCGCTCCTCCTATCCAGCCAGACTGGCACTGGAGAACGTCGGCGGTTTGAACGTTATGGTGACGAAATGGAAAATCCAGAACTACATCACCAATGTTATTTACAGCGATTTTGTCGGGGTTTCTGATTTTCAAGGCGGCGGGATTGACGTCGGATATATTTATCCCGTCCACCAGGGCAAAGGCTACAACCGCCTGTTTTGCGATAGTTCCGCTCGTTGGACCAAGCCCGGTCCTTTGACGAAACAGGTTTCAAGCGCAGTTCCCAGCGCTGTGCAACAGGTGAATTACTATCGGGAACTGGATGTTCTTCCCTAACCCGGCGTAGCCGGAACCAAGAG
>CAZNOE010000130.1:6232-11374 GCA_964574525.1 uncultured Bifidobacteriaceae bacterium | reverse complement strand
AACTCAGTCAGGACGAAATTTCCATCATCCGCCCGGCCCGGTCCGTGTCCGGGAAGTTTCTCGGCGCCCAGCGCTTCGAGACGAAAGCCGACAATGCCCTTCAGGTTCTTTTTGATCGTTATGCGATAAGTGTCCTTGCCGTCTTTCGGCTCTTTTTCCGCGCTGACGATCTGGTTTGTGTCAGCCGTGAGCTTCACCCCCGCTTCAGAAATCATCTTTTCCGGCGCGAGCAGTGTCCAGTTGGTTTCCGCAGCGATGGCTTCGAGCGCGGCTTGTTCCCATTTCGTTTCCAGCTCAGGACGTGGCGCATCGTAGTCTTTCTCGCGTCGCGTTACTTCGCCGTCGAGTTTCGCAAGTTCAGCCGCCTGCTGCTCGTTCGGCACCGGCATGCCGTCCTCGCGGCGGCCAATGCTCGGCTCCTTGATGTCCGCAAAAATTGCGCCCAGTGAATAGAAATCGCGGGACTTGATCGGGTCGAATTTGTGGTCATGGCACTGAGCGCAACCGATCGTTTGTCCCAGCCACACGGTACTCACGGCGCGGACCCGGTCCGTAAGCATGCGTGCTTCGTAATCCTTTGGCTGCGCGCCGCCTTCTTCAGTGGTGAGCAAAAGGCGATTGAAAGCCGAGCCGACTTTCTGCTCCAAGCCACCGTTGGTAAGCAGGTCGCCGGCGAGTTGTTCGCGCGTGAACTGATCGAACGGTTTGTTTTCGTTGAAGGACTTGATGACATAATCGCGATAAGGCCAGACATTGCGCGGGTTGTCCGAGTGATAACCGATCGTGTCTGCATACCGCACGACATCAAGCCAGCCGATGGCCATGCGTTCACCGTAGTGGGGAGAGGCCAGGAGATTCTCCACTATTTTGGCATAAGCCTCGCCCGACTTGTCCTTTTCGAATGCAACAACGTCTGCGGGCTTCGACGGAAGGCCGACAAGGTCGAAATCGAGCCGGCGCGCCAGCGTGCGTCGGTCCGCTTCAGGCGACGGTTTGAGATCGATTTCTTTCAGGCGCTTTTGGACAAGGAAATCAATGCCGTTTTGCCCGGCGGGCACGGAAGGCTTGACCGGCGGCAGGTAAGCCCAATGCTTCTGATACTCCGCGCCTTCGGCAATCCACCGGCGAAGTAACTCCTTCTGCGTTGGCGTTAGCGTCTTATGTGACTCCGCCGGCGGCATAAGGTCATCCGTGCCCGTCGCGAAGATGCGCCGGATCAGTTCGCTCTCGTCCGGCTTTCCGGGGACGAAGGCTTCCTTCTTGATCGCCTCATCGCGAATGTCGAGGCGAAGCTTTCCCTTGCGTTTGTTTTGGTCCGGCCCGTGGCAAAAGAAACATTTGTCTGAGAGAATCGGCCGGATATCGCGGTTGTAGGAGATTTTGTCCGGCGACTTCGCAGCGACACCTGCCGAAATGAATGAAGGTAGCAAAAGAGCCCCAACCAGGTTTCGACATATCCGGATGCACGACATAGTCCGTCTAAATGGTTCTTCCCGGCAACTTGCTCGCGCCTGAGCGTGCCGGGATGTTGGCACGCATCGTAAGGCGGCTGAGTCCGGCAATCAAACGTAGAATTCAATGCATCCGCGAACGCCAAAAGATTTGATTGCTCGAAGGCGGAGGGTGACGTAACGAGCATCGCGCAGAGCAGGCGGTGTCGTGCGTCATTGGAGTCATTCGGGATCGTCAAAGAATTCAGTCCAGAAATTCCTCACTGGCGGAGCGATTGGATTGGTTCCGGTGTCACGGATTCTTTAAGAGGTTTCCGACATTTGTCGTGACAATGGGCTCCGCCACACCCGGCACTCGCGTGAACTTAAAACCATCGAGGCTCAGTCGCTCCACGCGATCCGCGTTGATGACGGGACGCGAATCGTCCGAAGCCAGGCTGAAGCGCACATCTTCCAGCGTGAGCGTTTGAACGTTGCGCGCGTAAAGTCCCCAGGCCGGCAGCGAACGCGCGTCCACGCCCGGTCCTTTTACTGTCTGCTCTGGCGGCCAGACTTTGCCGCCCCCGGAGTATTCCACTTGCACATCGCGCAAGACAACATTGGTGAGCGGTGTTTCCGCCCAACTTTCAACGGACATCGCGGAACGATAGACCCCGGTGGCGCGGAGGCCGTTTATGGTCACCCGGCCGACCGTGTTGCCCCGTTTGCTCCAGAGCGTTACTGGCGAAGCCACGTCCTGCATGACGTTGTTGGCCAGCAATACATCATCCAGACTTCCGCGCGTGGCGTCCCACGCGCCCGGTTGAAGAATAATTCCCGAAAGCATGTTGGTCCGGCGTCTTTCACCCGAGGTGCGATGCGGCTGTTCGCCCGGACCGCGAAACAAATTATTCGCGATGGTCAAGCGCGTGGCCGGACCGATGAGCCGGATTCCGTTGCACGACGAATTCAAGAGGCAATCCTTGATCACCGTGTTGTTCCAATAGCGGCCCGCGATGGCATCGTCTCCGGTGAAAAACTGGCACCCGATGATGCTCACGTTTTGGCACCACCGTTCGGGTGCGCCCCGCCAATGCACGCCATCCCAACCGCCCACGATTTTGACGTTGCGAAATTCGACGTCGTCACTGACTTGAAAGAAAACGGCGTAGTTCGCCGAATCCACGATGGTCACATCCCGAATTGTGAGGCGGCGGCAATTCACAAACGCGATCGTGTGAGGTCCGCGCATCTTCTCTTCACCGGTCGGATCGAAAACTTTGTTGCCATTGATCACGCCGGGTCCTGTGATTGCCACATCTTCGACATTCTCTCCGATGATCAGGCCGCGGTGCCATTTGCCCCATCTGGCTTCCGGCATGAAGTCGGGCAGCTGTGGCTGGGAGTAAACAGCAAGATTGGTTGTGCCGATCAGCGTGGCGCCGGCCTCAAGGAACAAGGTCACGCGATCGCGCAAACGAATCGTCCCCGACAGATAGCGGCCCGGCGGAAAGCGCACCTGCCCGCCTCCCGCAGCAGCGGCGGCGTCAAGGGCCGCTTGGATGGCGGGAGTGTCGAGGGTCGCGCCGTCTCCCATCGCGCCACTGTCGCGAATATCGAAGACGCCGGGAGATTGAGCGGGGCGCGCGCGACGCGCTTCAGGTTGAGCGGTCACGCCGGCGACAGACGCCACGAGTAGGCAGCAGATGATGAAAGTTCGGCAAGTCATAAGGATTGTCTTGACCGTCTTGGTGGCCGCACGGGTCAGTTCACGTTTCTTTCCTCGGCTAACAGGATTCTTGACGATCGTTCGTCCGTTGGCATGGCCTACCGATACCAGACCCACACCGCCGAGTAAACCTCCGCGATTTCTTATGCCATGGTCGCAATGGCGACAACTTCCCGCTAACATCGCCGCATGCAAAAGAACCGGCTCGAAGCGTTCAGCGATGGCGTGCTCGCCATCATCATCACCATCATGGTGCTGGAGTTGAAAGTGCCGCACGCGACCGGACTCGCCGACCTGAAACCGTTGTTGCCGGTGTTCTTGAGTTACGTGCTGAGTTTCCTCTACGTCGGAATCTATTGGAACAATCATCATCACATGTTTCATTCTACGAAACACGTGACCGGCGGCATCCTGTGGGCGAACCTGCACCTGCTGTTCTGGTTGTCGCTCTTTCCGTTCACGACGGGCTGGATGGGCGAAAACCATCTGGCGCCGACGCCCACCGCCGTCTATGGGTTCGTGCTGCTGATGGCGGCGATCGCCTATTACATTCTGCAACGCACCATCATTGCCCAGCAGGGACGCGACTCCCTGCTCGCGGCGGCGATCGGCAAGGACTCCAAGGGCAAGCTCTCGCCTGTGTTTTATCTCGCGGCCATTCCGCTCGCATTCGTGAGTCCGTGCATTTCCAGCGCCCTGTATCTGTTCGTCGCCCTTCTGTGGTTTGTGCCCGACCGCCGCATCGAACGCGTGCTGGCGAAGCGGGAGAAGGAATGATTCAAACGTTCGAACCACGCATTGTTTCAGGAACTCGAAGTCACTTCGCCAGCGGATGTTGGCGATTTCGCAGGGGGAAAAGGGCGGTGGAGCGATTCAAAGCGGATTCATAAACGGCCATAACCATTTCCAACGCCTTCATTCCATTGTACCCGCTGCAAGCTGCCTCGCGTTTTTCTTCAATCGCCTTCAACCAATCTTCGACCACTCTCCGGTTTGCGGCGGCAAAACCTGTTTCCGCAGGTTTATCGAATCGCTGCCACGCCTCGGCTTTGCCGCTGACGTCCAACTGTTCCGATTTCAAAATGTAAATCTTGGGATCAACATCCATCAGGATTCGCGCGATTCCCTTTGTGCCGACAAGTTCGACCGCCCATGGTCCACGTGTGTCGCGCAATCGTGCCCGGCTGGTGAAGGTCGCAGTGACCTGTTTCGGAAATGTGAAATGCGCTTCGATCTCGTCGCCGGCAATCGGGCCGATGCTCTCAGTCGCTTCGCGCGCGTGTTGTTTGCCGATTGCCACGCCCTTGTCCCAGACATCGGCCCGGCACGAAATCGGATCGCCGGCAAACAGCCGCATCATGTCGAAGATGTGTGTTCCAAGCACAATCATATCTTCACCGCCGGCGCGCTTGTCTTGTTTTCCCCACGACCGGCTTTGAACGAGTTCGCCGATGAGCCCGCGCGCAATTTCCTGTTTCAGTTGAACCACCGCAGGAGAAAGCCGCACCTGATGCGCCACGGCAATCTTCGGCCCAAGCTTCCTGGAGATTTCCAAAAGCTCGTCGGCCTCGGCGAGGGTTTGCGTGAATGGTTTTTCCATGTAGATGTGCGCGCCAATGGCCATAGCGGCTTTGGCCATGGCCAGATGTTGATCGCTCCAGCGTGGCGCGACGCACACGAGTTGCGGCATTTCACTCCTCAACATCTCGCCATAACCGGCGTGCTGCCGAAGCGCTTTGCTGCGTTGCCGGGCCTGCTCGCGGCCTTTCTCATCAGGATCAGCCACGGAAACGACGAGGATCTTGTCAAAGTCGTTGAAGATCAGATCGAGGCCATGCCCGTAATCTCCGCGTCCAGTATGGCCGATGATGGCAGCGCGAAGCTTTTCAGTTCGTGTGAAATTCTGACCAAACGCGAATTGCTGCGCCGATACAGCAACAGCCGCGAGCGAGGAAGTTCGAATGAATTCGCGCCGAGTCATGG
>CAZNOE010000130.1:1004-6132 GCA_964574525.1 uncultured Bifidobacteriaceae bacterium | reverse complement strand
CCAGCCTGGCCCGTCACCCGCGCTCCTTTTCGACACCATCAACGCGTACCAGAGAACCGCCACAATCAAGGCTGCCATCGAACTGGATGTTTTTGGCGCAATGGCTGGTGCGCCCGCAACCGCGGAAATCATCGCAAAGCATTGCCACGCTTCGCCGCGCGGCATTCGCATCCTGTGCGACTACCTGACGGTGCTTGGGTTCCTGACAAAGTCCGGCGATCAATACGCGCTCACACCAGACAGCGCCTTGTTCCTGAATCCCAAGTCGCCTGCGTATGCCGGCGGCACGCTGCAATTTCTCCTGTCGAATGAGATCCAAGGCGCGTTCGATCATTTCACCGAAGCCGCACGTAAAGGCGGTACTGCGCAATCGCAAAACGGCACAGTGGCACCGGAGCACCCAGTGTGGATTTCATTCGCCCGCAACATGGGACCGCTCATGGCTCCAGCCGCCGCCGGCCTTGCCGACTTGATCGCCTTGGATCAGAACCGCGCGACGAAGGTCCTCGACATTTCGGCGAGCCACTGCATGTGGAGTATCGCGTTCGCGACGAAGAATCCGAAGGCACGAATTGTCGCGCTGGACTGGGCGCCGGTTCTCGAAGTTGCCAGCGAAAACGCCCGCAAAGCCGGAGTGGCGGACCGCTTTAGCACGATTGCTGGGAGCGCATTCGAAGTGGAGTTCGGCAGCGATTACGACGTCGTGCTGGTTCCGAATTTCCTGCATCACTTCAACGCGGCGGATTGCGTGCGGTTCCTGAAGAAAGCATACGCTGCGTTGCGTCCGGGCGGCGCCGTGGCCATCGTCGAATTCGTTCCGAACTCTGATCGGGTCACGCCTCCGGCGGCGGCTGGCTTCAGCCTGATCATGCTGGCAACCACACCGGAAGGCGACGCTTACACGTTCGCGGAATATTCAGACATGCTCGCGCAAGCCGGCTTCAAACCTCCAACCATGCACTCATTGCCCGCTTCGATGAATGTGGCTGTGATCGCGAGGAAGTAATTAGGACTTACGTGTCGCCTGGCTCGACCTGCACACGGAATCTGGTAGTGTGAAAGATGCTCGCTACCCGCAGCAACTCCGGATGCGCCGCAGAAAGCTCGGCAGTCGGATTCCAATTTACCGAGGTTCGCCGCGAGGTGGGGGCGCTGGCATCCGTTGTTGACGTTGCCGATCTGTGAACGTGCCTGATCGTGGCGGTCCCGTGACGGTGATGATCCAACCACCGTCACGTGCGGCCACCGCGCCTGGGTCTGCCCCTGGCACATCGAGGAGCTTCAACAATTCCCAAGCGCTGCCGTCCGCGCTCGTGCCGGCCCAGACTCCGCCACGGGCTTGGCCAGGTCTGGCCGGACGCTCGGCCGTACCGAAGAACGTGATCAGCTTGCCGTCCGATTGCGCGTTGCCGAGCCAGCGGTGGTTGCCGGAAATCTTCACGTCCTCAACGCGCGTGAACTTGAGTCCGTCCTTGCTGGTGGCGTGATAACCCACCCCGCCGCGCGGTGGTTCGTGGCGTTGCTGCCCGCCCATGAAGTCCTCCGCACTTCCGTTGTCCGGCACAAAGAGATGAAACACGCCGTTGTGCAATGCTGCCGCGCAATCAATCACAATGCGCCCCTCCACCGCGAAGCGAACTCCCGGTTCAAACACGTACTGGATGCCGCCGTTGGTGGAAATCGCGGAATAAATGGCCGGCGTGCTGCGGCGGAAATCCGGACTACGATTCGACGTGAAATAGAGCCGCACCCGCCCGTCGGGCAGCGGGACGAGCGTCGGGTCGAACGGCCGCGCCAGACCAGCTTCCATTCCTTCCACGACAATCGGCGTCGCGGCGGTCCATGTGCGCCCTTCGTCGCTGGAGAAGCGCACCGCTACGCGATCGAAATTGCGGTCGTCGTCCTTCGGGAAATGCTGGAACGCGCTGATGAGCCGTCCGTCCTTGAGCCGTGCCAGGGTTGGGACGCCCGCGCGCTCGAAGGTCGCCAGCTTCTCGCTGCGTCCGTCTGCGTCCACCCGATAAACCAGCACGTCATTGTCCCACGGACCGGGGCGATTCACATCCTGCCTTCCCATCTGGCCGGGCGGCGGTGGTTGGGCCAGCAGCGGTAGCGCGACAGTGAGCAAAGCAAGGAGAGAGGCGGCTTTCATGGGCTCAATTGCTGGCCGGTGCAGCCGGGAAACCCTTTGGTGTGCTGGTCGCCCAATTCTCATTTGCCGGAAGGGTGAGCCGTGGATGACCGGGAGGCGCGTCGCGGGAAAGTTCTTGCCAGCCGGATGAGTTGGCTGACTTTTCGGATTTTTTCCTCGAACGATTCGCGAGAGAGTTTTTGGCGCAGCTCCGGTTTCATATTGTCGGCAGCCTCAATTTATGCCGTTGCAGGATGTTTTCCAACTTCGTTTTGTCGAGATCGGCCTGCTGGAGCATTTGCTCAATGCGTGCCTTGTCCTTCTGCCGTCCCACACTGGCAGCAATAGCGACGAGATGTTCAGCGCGGAAAATTTTGGCGGGTACGCCCTCGTATTCGATGCGCTCGGCCTCGCGAACGGCTTCCTCCGTCAAACCGCTGGCAGCGAGGAATTGCACCGGGAAGCCGCGCACAAGGAGATGTTCACGCTCAACCTGCCAGCCTTGGGCTTGCAGGTGCGCGTAGATGGCCGGGAGACCGGCGGTCAAACCCTTATCCGTCGGAATGAAAAAAATATCCGCGTCATAGGTTGTGAATGGCTCGACGTAGTAGATTGCCGCGAGCGCGCCGCCGAGCGCCCAATCTTCAATTAACCTGGCGGCGACCAACTCATTCGCTGCCCGTAAAACGTCAGCCAGCGGGATGTTTGAGCTAGGATCGTCACTTGCCACGGCCTACCGATAGCAGATTCGTACCTTCGCGTAAACCTCTGCGCCCTTTTATTGCGAGCGGGCGCATCTCAGTTTTTGAGTGGGTATCGCGATGTTAAAAGCTCCTGTGTTTACAGCCATTTCATTAACACCCTGCTTTAGCTGGGTGTTTGCCGTGGTCGCGAGATCAGAACCGCTTCAGCGGTTTGCCGGCATACGAGAAACCGCTGAAGCGGTTGGTGGCCCGTGCTGCCGCTGAACACCCCGCTAAAGCAGCTAAAGCAGGGTGTTAATGAAAGCGGCTTCCAAGTGTACAAAAATTGAGATGCGCCGATTGCGAGCGACTGGCCGCTTTGGCGATTGAAATGCCGCCTGTCCCGTTCAACATTACGGGATGAAAATCGCCACCATCATCGCCCGCGTCCTGCTTGGACTCATGTTCGTCGTCTTCGGCTCGAACATCTTTTTGCACTTCATCCCGATGCCACCACAAAAGCCATCGCTCGCGACAGACTTCAGCAAAGCGCTCATGGAAAGCCATTACATGTACGTCGTCGGCTTCCTGCAAGTTGCGGGCGGATTGCTGCTCTTGATCGGACGCTACGTTCCGCTGGGTCTGACGCTGCTCGGCCCGGTCATCGTGAACATCCTGCTCTTCCACATATTCCTCGAACCTTCTGGCCTGCCGATGGCCGTCCTCGTCGCGGTCCTTGCGCTGTTCCTGCTCTGGCGTCACCGGACAAATTTCGCTGGTCTCGTGAAGCCTTGATGCGCCACATTGAGCGCGTGCTGGCGAAGCGAGAAAAGGAGTAACTTGCCAAACAATTTCCTGCAAATGTGACAAATCTTTTCAACCGAAACCGTCCTCGCACTCAATTAAACCAAGCAGAACCGTCCGCGTGCTACATTTAGTCTGTAGATAGAGAGTCATCATTCGCCCTATCCTCGGCGAATGAGTTCAAACCTGAATGCTCGCGTTGCAAACAATCTTCGCCGCCTGCGCGCAAAGCAAACACTTTCTCAAGAAGATGCGGCGGACAAATGCGGACTGCATCGCACTTATCTCGGCGCAATTGAACGCGGCGAACGGAACGTTGCTCCGACTCCTAAACAAATTGAGAATATCCTTAAAGCCTCCACGATGAGCATTTCCGCAGAACAGAACGGCGAATTGGACCGGGTCGAAGCTGTATTGTTGAAGAATCTTTCATCGAAAACATCCGAGGTTTTGGCGGCTGCTGAAATTGACAACGTGAACCTTCGAGGAAATCGCATCGAACAACTCCTCTCCGGCGGAGCAAATTTTCACAAGATTGAGGATCAAACCTTTGAAGTCGCAGGGCAAATACGAATCCTCGTGGACTTGAAAACAAAAATGCTGGATTTAGCGTCCAGCCCAAAACTTTACAACATCGACAAGACTCTCGCGGCACTGGCCGATGGCAAAACAGTTTTCTGTTTGTTCTTTATCGGCGTGGATGCCAAGAAACGAACAGTGCAGGGAAGGCTTGTTGACATACTCGACGCTCACTTATTGGATTTGACCCGCATTCAGTTTCATTGGGCAGGTCGAAACTCTCGCGGAGTCACCCAAATGACTGGCTCGGCAAGAGATTTCCTTGTGCCGTCTTTTCAACGGCGGATTGACCCTGCCAAAGCCAGCAGTTTTCTGACGAAGTTCCTCGCCGCTTAATGTCGCGCCTTCGATTTTTGGCGAGAACCCGCTTTACCACCAACACGCTTTGGCGGAGCTGCTTCTAAAAGTGCCGGCTGTAGATCCAAATCCGTTCTGGCTTCTTTCCCCTGAAAACTGAGACTGTTGCGCTCCCAAAAAACGCTGCCCGAATAACCTTGGATTGACGAGTCAACTTTTGCGTTCTCGACACGTTTGACAGCGAGGCAGGCATAGTTCTCGTCCAACTCAATTCCAAGCAATCGCCTTCCCAGCTTGCGCGCCACCGCCGCCGTTGTGCCCGAGCCGAGGAATGGGTCGAAAACAAAATCGCCTTCGCGGCTGCTGGCGAGGAGCAGCTTTGCCAGCAACTTCTCCGGCTTCTGCGTGGGATGGTCGGTGTTCTCAGGCATGGACCAGAACGGCACGGTCATGTCCGTCCAGAGATTCGACGGGTGTGTCACGCGAAACTGGCCGTCCGGCCCGTCCTCCCAATCCTTTGGCTGGCCGTTCTTACGATACGGCGCGATGACACGGCGCTTCAATTTCACCGCCTCAACGTTGAAGCAGTAGTCGTCCGTCACGGTCGCGAACCAGATGTCCTCGCTGGCGTTCT
>CAZNOE010000130.1:606-994 GCA_964574525.1 uncultured Bifidobacteriaceae bacterium | reverse complement strand
GCGACCCGTCGGAGTTACGATAGGGCGCGACCACTTTTCGCCGCAGCTTTAGCACGTCGACGTTGAAAGTGTACTCGTCGCCGACGGTGCAGAACCAGATGTCCTCGCTGGCGTTCTTCCAGTTCGTCCTCGCCCCGCGCCCCTTCTCGCGTTCCCAGGTGATGCGGTTGCGCACGATGACGTGCCGGTCGAGCACTCGATGGATGACGCTGGACGATTTCCAATCGCCACACACGTAAATCGTCGCCGTGCGCTTCAGCGTCGGCAGGAGGCCGACGAACCGGCGCTCGAACCACTCCTTATACTCCGTCAGCGACCGTTCGCGAAACGTCTCCGCCCCGAAGCGCTTGGTGAGATTGTAAGGCGGATCGAGGATGAGCAGGTCCAC
>CAZNOE010000130.1:0-596 GCA_964574525.1 uncultured Bifidobacteriaceae bacterium | reverse complement strand
AACAACGCAAACGAATCGCCGCAAACCACCTGGTCGGTCAGCTCGCACACGCTCGCCGGCAACGGCGGGCGCAGCAGCCGCTTGGACAACATGGCTCGCTCTTGATCCGAAAGCGTGAGCGTCCGGTTGCGCGGCGCGCGTTGTTTCTCCTGCCCGTTCATGTTACTCGACGAACTCCGGCGTGAACTGCCCGCGCCAGTCCCGCAAGTCGGGATTGCTCCGCGTCCTGTGGACGACTTCCAGCTTTTGGTGATCGATGGGTTTCATCGTGGGTTCACTGTTGCCGCGAAGTTTCTGGATTCAGTTCATAGATGCGGACTTTGCCATCTCCTTCGGGTGGCATGAGCCAACCGAGTTGGACGAGTTCAGCTATAGCCATGCGCAGAAGCGATTTCTTCACAGACGGGGCGCTTCCTCGCGCGGTTGTGTTGGGAATGAAGAGAGCTTCAAGCGCGCTGACCGGGCTGCTACCAAGTATTTCGGTTAGACCGCGTTCTTTTGGAACCGCATGGGCCAATATCAGCTCTAGGATTTCCTTTCCGGCTGGAGAGGCCGGCAGGACCAGTTTGACCCTACCGGAATCATGCGAGTCTGTT
>CAZNOE010000129.1:9744-11646 GCA_964574525.1 uncultured Bifidobacteriaceae bacterium | reverse complement strand
GCGCGTTCAAGCCGCGCACGTCGCCGTACGAATTCCAGGGCCTCGGCGAGAAGGGGTTGAAGTTGCTCGACAAGGCGAGACGGGTCACGGGCCTGGCGGTCATCACGGAATTGCTTTCCGAGCAGCACGTGGAACTGGTGGCTGAATACACGGACATCATCCAGATCGGCGCGCGCAACGCGCAGAATTTCCAACTGCTCATCGCCGCGGCGAAGACGGGCAAGCCGATCCTCCTCAAGCGCGGGCTTTCGATGCGAATCGAGGAATGGCTGCTGGCGGGCGAATATGTGCTGGCGAACGAGAATCCCAACCTGATGTTCTGCGAGCGCGGCATCCGGACGTTCGAAACCTACACGCGCAACACGCTGGATCTGTCTGCGATTCCGATCATCAAGCGCGAGGCGCATAGCCCGGTGGTGATTGACCCCAGCCAAGGTGTGGGCCGCGCTGATCTCGTCACGACGATGTGCAAAGGCGCCGTGGCGATGGGCGCGGACGCGCTGCTCATCGAAGTGCATCCGAACCCGGCCGAGGCGTGGAGCGATGGCGCGCAGCAGCTTTCATTGGACGGATTTGGGACGTTAATGAAGGAACTGCGACCGCTCATCGCGGCGGCGGGAAGGGAGTGAGAGCGCAGCAAAGCGTTACCGGTTCGTTCGTCCCGATGAGTCGCGGCGTCGTCACGAGCGCCGCGACAAGTCGCTAAAGATAGAAAGTCCCCCGTCTCGGAACTGCGCGGCGTCACTGCGTCACGCGGATGAGCACAGCGGGGGCGTCGTATTCCCGACAGGGGACTTTTTATCGGATGGCTTGCCGGCACCGCGATCCCGCTTTGCGGGACGGGGGCCGAGCCATTCTGTTCCCCCGTTAGGGCGAACAAATCCTTCAGCCAAGCGCCTTCTCATCGCGCGCTCAACTGGGGTTTTCAGAATGAACTTCGTCACCGGCATCGGTTTGCTCCGACCCGCGGTGAAACGTGTTTTCGTCCTGAGAACCCCCTGGCGTTGTGGCTGCCGCGAATAGTTCGACAACCAATCCGGCAGCGATCAAGGCCATGGTGATTTGCAGCATTGCCATCATGCCTCCGAGTAAGCAGACCAGATGCCACGATTCCATATTGCGTTCGCGCCGCCGCGCGGTCGGTCGTGGCTGTCCACTTTTCCAAAGTATTGTGTGGAGGCAGGACAATCAGCCCAAAGGAAAATGCAGCCTTGGCGAAGGTCGCGGTGTCTGCTAAACCACCGGGACGCCGGATGACCAAGCCTCCGTTCGCGAAGCCGGCAAACCGGATGGCGCGAGCCGGGATTGACGAAGCCAATGTCCGCGGCGTCACTGAACGAGATAATCAACGACCACTATGAAAATGTTTCTCGCGCCTTTCCCAGCACGATTCCTGGCCAAATTGACCTGCATGGTCGCGCCGCTGATCTTGGCGGGCGGCTTGGCGGCGCGCGCAGCGGACGCGCCTGCGAAACCCAATATCGTCTTTATTTTGGTGGATGACCTGCGTTGGGACGCGCTGAGTTGCATGGGCCATCCGGTCGCCAGGACACCGAACATTGATCGCATCGCGAAGGAGGGCGTGTTGTTCAAAAACTTTTTCGTCAGCATTCCGCTGTGCTCGCCAAGCCGGAGCAGTTTTCTCACGGGCCAATACGTGCACACAACCGGTGTCATCAACAACGCCAACCACAATGAACTGAGCCATCAACTCGCGACGTTTCCGAAGCTGCTTCACGATACCGGTTATGAGACTGCTTACGTCGGCAAGTGGCACATGGGCAACGATGATTCGCCGCGGCCGGGCTTCGACCGCTGGGTCAGCTTCAAGGGCCAGGGCGCTTATGAGAATCCGATGATCAACGTGGACGGCAAGGCGTCGAAAGTGGACGGCTACATGAC
>CAZNOE010000129.1:0-9644 GCA_964574525.1 uncultured Bifidobacteriaceae bacterium | reverse complement strand
AGCGACAACGGCTATTTCTGGGGCGAGCACGGCTTGGGTGACAAACGCTGGGCCTACGAGGAATCCATTCGCGACCCGCTGCTCGTGCGTTATCCGAAGTTCATCAAGGCCGGCACCACGCTTGAGCCCTTGGCGCTCAACATTGACATCGCGCCGACGTTGCTGGATTTGGCGGGCGCGCCGATTCCGAAATCAGTTCAAGGCCGCTCGCTATTGCCGTTGTTCAAGGATGAGAAAGCTCCGTGGCGTTCTTCGATCCTCAGCGAATATTATCAAGAAGGCCAGAACCGGACGCCGGACTGGCAGGCCGTCCGCACCGACCGTTGGAAATACATTCACTATCCGACGTTGGAGGGCATGGATGAACTGTACGACTTGAGGGCCGATCGTTATGAATTGAAAAACCTCATCAAGGACCCCGCAGCGCAGTCCGCGCTCAAGCAGATGCAGGCCGAGTTGGCGAAGCTGCTGAAGGAAACGGGCGGGAAGTAGGCTTGCCGCGTCGGGACTTGTTTTCAGATTTTGCGCACGTCCCCGCAAGCATTCCTGCGCGAGCAGCTTGGAAAAAGAAGTTGGAAGAAGTGGTTCGTTCTGCGCGCCTTAATCTAAAAACTGAATCTTTACCCCGCCCTCTCTCGGTTTGGAAAAACTGTCCAGCAACGTCGGCGCGGAAGAACTGTCCGTAGCCTTGGTCGCCTCAACCGGCTTTGCGCAAGTTTCCGCCTGCGGACTCAACGCCGAGCGCAGCGCGCCTTCGACAAGTTGGGCGCAGTGAATCTTCATGGGCGGCAGCGGCCCGAGTTCGCCGGCCAGTTCCTCGGTCTTGAGCGAGAGCGCTTCCTCCGCCGTCTTGCCGCGAATCAGTTCCGTCGCGAGGCTTGCCACTGCAATCGCCGTCTCGCAGCCGAAGGATTGGAACGTGGCGCGATCAATGACCTTCCTGCCGTCCTGCTGCTTGAACTTCACCCACAGCCGCAGCATCTCGCCGCAATCGGCGTTGCCCACCGTGCCCACGGCGTCGGCGTTGGCCAGTTCGCCCATGTTCTGCGGATTGGCGAGCGCGTCCTGAATTCGCTTCTGTAAATCGTCGTTCATTGCCAGTGTAAATTAGCCACAAAAGGGCACAAGAGGCACAAAACATTTTTCCGAAAAATTCCTTTTGTGCTTCTTGTGCCTTTTCGTGGCTATCCAAGTTTGTATCTCCTCATCCCCGTCTCCACCTCCTGTGCCCAGGCGTCAATGCCGCCGCGCAGGCAGCGCACGTTCTGCAAACCGTGCCCCATGAAATACGCCGCCGCGTCGAGCGCGCTCTTGCCCTGATGATCCACGATCACCAGCGGGCGCGTGTTCGAGCCATCGGCCATGATCTGGCGCATCACGTCCTGCGACATCAATTGCGACCCGGCAATGTTCACCGCCTCGAATTCTTCGCGCGATCGCACATCGAGCAGGCGCACGGACGCGTCTCGCTTGCGCCATTCGGCAAGTTCCTTGGGGCTGATGAGAATCTTCGTGTCCTGCTCGTGGCTGGAGCGAATGTGCGCCAGCACTTCGGTGACGTCCAGATTGCCGTTCCGCTCGCAAAGTCGTGCCAGCGTTTCCGTCGGCTGAAAGCCGCAACTGCTACAGCCGCCGATGTGATACCGGCGAAACAATGCCCGCTGCGCGCCGGGAAAAACTTCCAGCACGGCGCTCATCGGCGAATCGGATGAAATGGTTTCCGTTATCACGCTGCAATCATCTTGCACGCAGAATCGTTCGCTGTCCACCGCGCAGGACAGCCGACACTCGCCATCCCGCGCACAAACTGGCACGTTCATTCGTTGAATGGAACTTCGTGAATTCGCCGAGCACGTTTTATTCGCCAAAACGCTGGAGGAAAAGCTTTGGTGTCCGGAGAACATTACAGACGGACGGCCCGGTTCGGCCATTGTCACGCCCGATGCGCCGGGGCGGCCGACGGAACTCCGCTTCAAACTGCACGGCCCGGGCAAGGCGGAATTTCCCCGACTGCATCACTTGGAACAACAACGCGAGCGCGGGCGTCTACTTCACTTCTTCGCCAACCACGAACTGCTCGCCACGGAATTGATGGCGCTTGTGCTGCTCAAGTTCCCCGATGCGCCCGCCGCGTTTCGCAAAGGAGTGCTGCAAACGTTGAAGGACGAACAAGAACACACGCGGCTTTACCTCGAACGCATGAAGGCGTGCGGCATTGAGTTCGGCGAACTGCCGGTGAGCGGTTACTTCTGGCGCTGCGTCGCGCCGATGGAGAACCCGATTGATTATGTGGCCGGGCTTTGTCTGACGTTCGAGCAGGCGAACCTGGACTTCGCCCGCCACTTCGCGCGCGGCTTCGCAACCGTGGGCGATGCGGACACGGCGAAGTTGCTTGAAAAAATCTACCGCGACGAAATCGGCCACGTGGCCTACGGCTTGAAATGGTTTCGTCGCTGGAAAAATCCGGGCGAGAGTGACTGGGAGGCGTTTTGCCGTGCGCTGAAGTTCCCGCTCTCACCGCAGCGCGCGAAGGGCTTCTCGCTGAACGTCGAGGGCCGCCGCGCGGCCGGGCTTGAACCGCAGTTCATCGCGGAACTGAACGTCTATTCGCAATCGAAAGGCCGGACGCCGAGCGTGTTCGTGTTCAACCCGTTTGCCGAAGGTCGCATCGCCGAAGGCAAAGCGTTCAACCCCACAAAACATCAGGCGCAACTTGCACGCGACCTCGAAAACCTGCCGCAGTTCCTCTGTCGGCAGGACGACATCGTGCTCGTGGAGCGACGACCATCGGTGGAATTTCTCAGCGCCATCAAGCAAGCGGGTTTCCCGCTGCCGGAGTTTGTGGAATTTGATTGGAGCGCCGGTCTCCGACCCGGCGTGTCTTCGGCCGGACCGCAAGTCACCAACGCGCCGGGTCGGAGACCGGCGCTCCATCGCAAACTCGGCCGCCTCCGGCCTTGGGCCTGGTCGCCGGACAGCGTCGGATTGCTCAAGCCCATCTTCGCCAACGTCACCGCCGAGAAACGCGCTGCCGAGCAGCGCTTCAACACAACCGTCGCGCAGCTTTATTCCAAAGCGTGGAGCGCGACGTTGCTGAAGGAAGTTCTGTCGCGCGGTACCGCTGAACCCTGGCTCTGCACTGAACACGAAGTTGGCGCGGCCGTGGGCTCACTCGATGCTGCGCTCGAAGCCATCGCCACGATTCGCCAGCGCGGCCATCACAAGATTGTGGTCAAGGAAGCCATCGGCCTGGCCGGCAGCAATGCGGTGCGCCTCTTCAAGCCGGAACTTCTCGAAACTCATCGCCGTTGGATGGCGAACGTGTTGCGCAACGGACAACAACTCGTCATCGAGCCGTGGCTGGAACGCGTGATGGACTTTTCCGTGCAACTGGAGATGACGCCCGACGGATTGAAGCATTGCGGCTATACGGGTTTGCTCAACGACGCTAAGGGCCAGTTCCAGGGCAACTGGGCGGAATCGCATCATCATACACGCATCCCAGCCAGGGTCGTCGCGCTGTTCCGCGAACCCCCGGACATTTCGCGCCACCTGCTGCAACTTTACGCGGAAATCTTTGAGTTGCTCGAAGTGGAACTCCGTCGCGCCGACTATCTCGGCCCGCTTGGCATTGATGCGTTCGTCTATCGCGACGCGGCGGGCGCGACCCGCCTCAAACCCATCGTGGAGATCAATCCACGCTACACAATGGGCCGCGTGACGGTCGAGTTGATGCGGCAAACGTGCCAGGGAAGTTTCGGTTTGTTTCGGCTCGTCAATCGGGCTGAGTTGCGCGCGGAAGGATTCGATGGTTTTGCTGACTACGCTCAGAAGGTGAACGAAAAATCTCCGCTGCGGCTCGAAGGCGAACCCGTGCCGCGCATCCGCGAAGGCGCAATCTGCCTCAATGATCCCGCACAGGCGCAGGTCTGCCTGGCGATTTTTCAAGTAGGTCGCACGCTGGAAACACTCTTTGGGCTTCCATGAGGAATTCCAGGCGGTTGGACTTTAACCACTGCCGAAATTGAGTGGTTTCTTCAGCAATAACCCCGGAATCGGGGCGTCAGCGTCGCCCGGAGGTAATCATACTTTTGCGGCGCGCGAAGTTGTTTCCGCGCGAATTGCCTCCCGCTGGCCAGCGGCGGCGAGTCATAAACCGGTTTGAGGCTTTGCGTTTGCGCTTGAACTCCGTCTCTGGTCGGGCATCTCTGTCGTGATTAGTAAGAACGACATTATTGCACCATGACTACGACCCTAGACATCGAGGGCGTTCTCTCCCGGAGAGCCTCCGGGCTGGACGCCGCCGCGCTCCGCAAAACCTACCTCGAGCAGGATGAATTCCTGGTGGTGGAAAATTTCCTGCCCCGCGAAGTCATGGAGCGGTGGGACGAACAATTGGAAGTCCTCAAGCCGCACATTCATCGGAACTTCATTCCAAAGCATAAGCAGGGCGGCAGCGTGGGTTACGATACCGTGAGCGTGCGCGCTCCTGCCATGAACGCGGTTTATCAAAGCCCGGCCTTGCTGGCCCTGCTGAAGAAAATCACCGCAGCGGAGATTCGGGAGTGTCCCGGTTCGGATCCGCATCGTTGCGCGCTCTATGCCTATACCGAGGAAGGCGATCACATCGGCTGGCATTATGACACTTCCTATTACAAGGACCGGCGCTGGACGTTGCTGGTGGGATTTCAGGACAACTCCAGTTCCCGACTCGTTTGCAAGCTGCATACCCGGAATCCCGGTCATGCGGCGGTCAGTCTCAGCCTCAAGGTCGCGCCGGGTACGCTGGTGTTGTTTAACGGCGACAAGGTGTATCACGCCGTGACGCCAACGCGGGCCGGTGAGTCGCGCTACATGGTTTCCATGCAGTATGTCACCAACGGCGACATGAATCCCTTCATGCGCTTTGTGTCCAACATGAAGGATTCGATTGCCTATTTCGGACTCAAGGAAGTTTTCTTTGGCAGGCGCAATCGAGCATGAGCTTTCGAGCGGTCATCCTTTGCGACCCGGATTCTTTCACGCTGCGCGTCGCGGGCCTGCTGGTGATTGACCGTTTGGTGGTGGCGGCGCATCGCGCCGGAGCCGAAAGCATCGGCCTTGTATCTGAAAAACCTGTGCCTCGCCTGGAGAGGACCACTGCACTTGGAGTTCCCGTGAAATCGGCGGTCAGTTGTCCGGAACTGAAGGGGCCAACCCTGGTCCTCTCCACCCGCCTGTTGGTCCAGCCTGTGGATTTGAAACGCCTTATGGAGCGGGGTGGCCGGTTGACCGGGCGCGATGGGACGCGATTGCCAGCCGGGGTCTTGACCGAATTCTCCGGGCGCCCGTTGGAAGATCAATTGTCCGAACTGCCCGCTGTGGCCGCCGAGGGAGTCGCGGCACCCATTGCCGATGCCGCCTCCGCTGCCGCGGCGGCCCGGGCGTTATGGGCTTCGCTGACATCTTCCTCAGACGGATTCGTGGACGAATTTTTCAATCGGCCAGTCGGCCGTTGTCTCTCGAAAATCCTGGTGCACACTTCCGTATCGCCCAACCAGGTTTCTGTCGCCTCGACCTTGTTGGGGCTCGTGTCGGCCTGGTTGTTCGCGCAAGGCAATTATCGGGCCGCCTTGTGGGGTGCGATTCTGTTGCAGGTGTCGGCCATTGTGGATTGTGTGGATGGCGATCTGGCGCGGGCGCTGTTCAAGGAGTCCCGTGTGGGAAAATGGCTGGACATCGTTGGTGACCAGGTGGTGCATATCAGCGTTTTTGCGAGCATCGGGATCGGGCTTTACCGCGCCGGAAGCAAAGCGCCCGTGTTGCTGTTGGCCGCGAGCGCAGCCGTCGGAGTGGTGATTTCCTTCATCATCGTCATGCGCGGCTTGCTGCAACCGGAAGGTCGGCGGAACACTCGTCTGCAAAAGCTGATTGACGCCACGACCAACCGCGATTTTTCCGTGCTGCTCATCCTGCTTGTCTTGCTGGAGAAACTGCCCTGGTTTCTCTGGCTGACGGCCATCGGAGTTCACGTATTCTGGCTGCTGGCTTTGGGAGTGCAATTGTTGAATCAACCCGTTGCGGCAACTTTGAACCCAGACCGTGAAAACCGCTCTTAGGTGGATTGTCTTATTGCTGGGGCTGGGTTTGTTCGGCTGGTTCATCCAGCGGGCCGGACCGGCGGAGATTCTTGCGAATGTGAGCCGGTTGGGCTGGCTGGCGCCCGTGGTAGTGATGCCTTATTTCCTCGTTTATGTCCTGGATACCTGGGGGTGGTATCTGGCCTTTGGCAGTTACGCGGCGGTGCGCCCATCCTACCTGACTTTGTTCCGCGTGCGCTGGGCGGGCGAATCCATCAACAACGTCATCCCGTCGGCGTACGTCGGCGGCGAGGCGCTGAAGGTTTACCTGCTGCACAAGCGGGGCTTTTCCGGAATGACCGCGAGTACGGGTGTGGTGGCGTCAAAAACCTGCCAGGTCCTGGCCCAGGTGGTTTTCATCGGCCTCGGCGCGCTGGCCGCCATGAATCATTTGCCGATCGGGTCGAGAGTGCGGACGGGGATGGTGATGATCACGATGGTCGCCTTTGGTGTGGTGAGCCTGCTCTTCCTGCTGCAACGCCGGGGTATGTTCAGCAGCCTGCACGCGTTGCTCTCCCGCTTTTCCATTCGCATCAAGGCGTTTGAAAAAAGTCAGCCACACCTGCGTAAACTGGACGACCAGGTTTATGCGTTCTATCACCACGACCGCGCCCGCTTTTTCCAGACTACGACGGTTTTCTTGCTGGGCTGGCTGGCCGACGCCCTGGAGATTTATGTGGTCTGTCACTTGTTGGGGCTTCCACTGGTCTGGACGGAGGCCATCGCCATCGAGTCGTTTATCAGCGTGGCAAAAGCTCTGGGAATCTTCGTGCCGGCGGCGCTGGGCGTGCAGGAGTCGGGGGTGATGTTGCTCTTCCAGATTTTTGGGCTGCCGGCGCCGATCGCCGCGGCGTACGCCATCATCCGGCGGGGGCGGGAGCTGTTCTACGTCTTGGTGGGAGGGGCGCTGCTCTATTCCGAGGAAGCTTCGTTCAAGCGCGTGCTGGATCATGCGGCGAAGGAACCGGTCACGGGATGAGCGCCTCAATCGCAGGAACCGCACGCGGCGCTTCGTCAGAAAACTGCCATCCAAAATCATAATCCATGCAAGCCATCATCTACGCCGCCGGAGAGGGAATGCGACTGAAGTCCGCCATCGGTGACCGACCCAAGATCCTTCTGGAGTTCGCCAGGAAATCCCTCCTCGAGCGCCATGTTCAACGGCTGCACGAAGTCGGCATCGGACACTTGACCATCGTGGCCGGCTATCAACACCAGCTTATCGAACAATTGCTGCCGCCATGGCGACGGCTTTACGGATTGGAGATCCAGCAGTTGATCAATCCGGATTACACCGAAGGCAGTATCCTGAGCCTCAGAACTTCGATACCGGTACTCCAGTCCCTCGGCGGGAACGAACCCGTCCTGCTCATGGACGGCGACGTTCTTTATCCCACCGAAATTTTGCGGCGGCTTGTTGATTCGCCGCATCGAACCGCCCTGCTGATTGATCGCAATTATTCCACGGCCGATGACGATCCAGTGCTGGTGCCCATCGCCAATGGTCGCCCGTTCGACTTCGTCAAGAAATGGCAGGGAGAAGCGGCGCAGGTCGGCGAATCCATCGGCTTTTTCAAAGTGTCACCGGAAGTACTGCCGGACTTGATAAGCCTGACGCAAAACATGAGCGCAGGAAAAGGGAGGTCCACATCGTATGATAACGTGCTGAGAAAACTGGTGCAGGCGGGGCGGTTTGGCCATGAAGACGTTACAGGCCTGCCTTGGACGGAAATTGATTTCCCCGAGGATGTGGAACACGCCAACGTTGAAGTCCTTCCGGCAATCGAAGCGCTCCAGGGGTGATTCGGCGCTCGTCAAGATTAAGCTCTCGCTGCGTCCTCCAGTGCGGTAGGCTTTCTCTGACTTAATGACACCAAAATTATTTTCCGAACTCGGCTTGTCCCAAGAACTATTGAAGGCCATTGATAAACTCGGCTTCGAACAGGCTGCGCCGATTCAGGCCGCGGCCATTCCGGTGCTGATGCAGGGCAAGGACGTCGTCGGCCAATCGCAGACCGGTTCGGGCAAGACCGCCGCGTTCGCCATTCCCGCCATCGAGAAGACCGATCCCAATCTGCGCGCGGTGCAGGTGCTGATCCTTTGCCCGACGCGCGAACTCGCCGTGCAGGTTTCCGAGGAAGTCCACAAGCTCGCGATCTTCAAGCGCGGCATCAACGCGCTGCCGATTTACGGTGGGCAATCGTACGAGCGCCAGTTCTACGGCCTCAAGCAAGGCGCGCAAATTGTCATCGGCACGCCGGGCCGCGTGATGGATCACATGCGACGCGGCACCTTGCGGCTTGAAACGGTGAAGATGGTCGTCCTCGACGAAGTGGACGTGATGTTGAACATGGGTTTCCGCGACGACATAGAGTTGATTCTCCAATCCGTGCCGAAGGAGCGGCAGACAGTTTTCTTCTCGGCCACGATTCCGCGCCCGATTCAGCAGTTGATCGAGAAATACTCGCGTGACCCGCAGCAGGTGCGCATCGAGCAGAAGGCCATGACCGTGCCGACCGTTGAGCAGGTTTATTACGAGGTGGATCGCCGGTTCAAAATCGAATTGCTCACGCGGCTCATTGACATCCACGACCTCAAGCTCGGCATCATTTTCTGCAACACCAAACGCATGGTGGACGACCTCGTGGATCATCTCGAAGCCGCCGGATACATGGCCGATCGCCTGCATGGCGACATGAACCAGAACCAGCGCGACCGGGTGATGAACAAGTTCCGCAAGTCCGGCCTGGAATTTCTCGTCGCCACGGACATCGCCGCGCGCGGCATTGACGTGGACGACGTGCAGGTCGTCTTCAACTATGATCTGCCGTACGACGGCGAGGATTACGTGCATCGCATCGGGCGCACCGGGCGCGTGGGCCGCAGCGGGCGGGCAATCACGTTCGTGTCCGGGCGCGAACTGTTCCAAATCCGCAACATCGAGCGCTACACCAACACGCGCATCCATCGCGCGCGAGTTCCCACCGAAGCTGAAGTGGAGGAGGCGCGCGAAAATGTTTTCATCGGCAAACTCCGCGCCACGCTCCAGAGCGGAGAATTCAAACGGCAGGATCAATTGATCGAGCGATTGCTCGAAGAAGGTTTCACGTCCACCGACATCGCGTCGGCCTGTCTCGCGCAACTACAGAGTGGTGAAGCCGCGGCCAAGCCCCAGCGCACTGAAGACTACGAACGCCCTGAGCGCGAGGAGCGTCCTCAGCGCGGCGGCTTCCGCGACGGCCCGCGCCCACGTTTCGACGACCGCGGCCCCCGCTTCGAGCGTCGTGAACGCGTCGAGCGCCCGAGTCGCTTTGAAGACCGTCCGCCACGCGCAGGAGCGCCGGGCACCACCTCGGCCCGACCCCAAAAGCCGTCCGTCGCCGGAGCGCCGCTCTCCGAGCCGGCGCGTCCCAAGGTTGTTTCCACGCCACGCGCCGGGTCGGCGACCGGCGCTCCGTCCGTGAAGCTGGAAGTCAAACCAACTTTAGAAACCAAACCTTCAGCCGAAGCGAAACCCGCAGTGGA
>CAZNOE010000128.1:0-11689 GCA_964574525.1 uncultured Bifidobacteriaceae bacterium | reverse complement strand
CGTCAGTCACTTGCAAACCCATTTTTCAGAAATTATTTAGATGCGTCTGCCCTGGGCTTTGATATTGTTGCCTCCCGCCGAGGGCACCACGTCTGGGTCCGTGTTTTCCGGTGTTAAGTTCATGTCTCCGCCCACCCATTCATACGGCCCTCCAGGCGCTTTGGAGTAAAGCAGGTTTTCGGCGTTGTCTTCCGAGTACATCTTCCAGGCCAGGAGCAATTGCTTGTGGTTGTTCATGCATTGAATGCCTTGGGCTTTCAATTTGGCTCGCGACAGCGCGGGCAAAAGCATGGCCGCGAGAATCGCGATGATGGCAATGACAACCAGCAGTTCGATCAACGTAAATCCCGCACGAATATGTTTGCGGCGTTCGGGACTTGGGAACAGTTGATTTTTCATGAGATGGGCGGATCGGATTATTTTCAGATGTATCGAGATTCGGTCAGAGGTCACCACCAGAATCCCGGCGCCCCGCCGTGCGTCCGCGGAAGCATGTTGTCCCATTTGCGCCACTCGCCGTGATTGTCGAGCATGACGACATTGCCGCCGGACGGCAATCTGCCCTTAAGGTGGGACGTTTGATGCAGATCGTTGGGATCGCCGCTGACCAGATGCCAACCGCCCGCGATCCCCGTATAAGTGTACCGGGTGTTGCGCAAGGTGTAGTCGTCCTGGTTCTGGCCGCCGCCTGAGATCGTGGAATCGGCGACCAGGACTTTCTCGCTCGACGATAAGGCGGGGATGGTCTGAGGGTTACGGTCGGTCGGTTCCGTCAGCGGTACTGAAGTCATGGACGGATTGCAGTTCGACCAGATCAGCGAGTAGTTGGCGGCAAAGTCGGAGGACGAGGCAAAGGTCTGCGCGTAGCCGATCACGCGATACTGGGTACCGCCAAATCCGCTCGCGTCTCCCCACAGCACATCGTTGTTTTGCCTGGGATTCGCGGGACAGTACATGATGTTCCGCTGCGCACCGTTCTGGAGCATCAGGTCCACCACGGGGACCGGCATGTCCCACACCCAATTGCCGAAGGTCATTTGCGGCAGCTTGTCTCTTGCGTCCGTAGCGTAAATCTGGATGGCCAGCCCGAACTGCCTGAGGTTGCTCAGGCAATTGATGCGCTTGGCGCGTTCCTTGGCTCTCGCCAGCGCGGGCAGGAGCATGGCCGCGAGAATCGCGATGATGGCAATGACCACCAGCAATTCGATCAGAGTGAACGCCGCGCGAATTGGTTTCGAGCAACTGTTCATGTCGTGGTTTCTTTCCGCCGATCCAAAAGTTGGCCTGATTCCTTTGATCAAGTAGCGTTTCATCTTGCGGGCAACTTTGGCAACCCGAGTTTAGTTCACGCCGGGCTGGCGCTGGGTGCGTTCGCGCATCCATGCGATGTCCCGGTCTGACCGCCCGGCTCCCGGGTTAATGAAGTTGGCCGTTGTCACACCGCCAATCCTGGCTGAATCCTGCCAATTGTGGATTTCTGAGTGGCCATCTGCAAACGCAACTCCACAGGCGCCATTGTGATAATTCGCCGGCAGATCAATCCACTGGTTCCCCAAAGGGGCGTAGCACGCTGCGTCATTGATGCTATCCGCGTTTTCATCCAGATAAACCCAGCTATTCGCCGGCCCCGGATTCACCAGTCCGGAGAATTTGAAAACTTGCACATAGGCCGCATCCACAATGCCGCCCGCCGCCAGAACATTGCCCGCGCCAACGTAAGCGTTCCCCGAAATGCTGCGGGCGCGCTCGCTCCATCCAAGCGCACGCTGGCCACCGCTCACATACGTGTCGCCCGGGCAACGATGCACGTTTTTCTGGTTGCCGAAATACTGCGCCAGTTTGGAATACCTCGGATCCACGAGATAGAGCACGTTCGTGTTGGCCTCATCGGCACCCCAGTTCAGCCAGCCGGACACCCACCAATCTCCGGCGGGATCATCCGGGATCGGTGTCCCCGCTCCTTGTTGATTGGCGGGAAACTTGTCCTCGTTGTCGCCGGCAAACTGGTGGGTGGCCAGCATGACCTGCTTGGTGTTGTTCATGCAGAGGGTGCCCTGGGCCCTGATCTTCGCCTTGCTCAATGCCGGCAGCAGCATGGCGGCAAGAATGGCGATGATGGCGATGACCACCAGCAGTTCGATCAAAGTGAATCCCGCACGAGTGGCTTGGTAACGTTTCATTATTGAGGGTCTTGAGGAAAGGAGCCCGTCACTTGCCGTGACGGGCTTCCCTTCCTAATACCAATCGAACCCAATTCAATTCTGCTGGTAAGCCAGCACTTTGTAGAAGGCGTTGCCCGCAGGTGCACTGGTGTCCGTGTACTGCGTCGTCGTGAGCACCGGGGAGATGGTTGCATAAGTGCCATTCACCGTTGCACTACGCTGAACCACGTAATTCACCGCCCCACCCGAGGTCCAGGTCAGCGCGACGCTCGAACCGGTTCGCACCGTGCTGGTGATGGTGACTGGCGCGATCACGAACGGTTCGCTGTGGAAGATCAGCAAGCGGCCACCACCCGAGCAGAGCGCTTGATCGCTGACCACGAGGAAGCTGCCGTTCGTGGAGAACGCCATGCCCGGCTCTTTGAAGTTGATGTGCCGGTCGCCTCGATCTGCGGTCGGAGCGATGTTCGGGAAGGTCAACTCCGTGACCGCTGACGGGTTGACAGTCCCCGCCGCAACAGTGTTGGTGGCGAATGAGTAAATCCCCGGCGTCACAAACGCGGATTGAGGAAAGACCGTGATAATGCGATCCGACACCCAGATGCGACCCGTCGTGGGATCTACGGCGATTCCGGCACCCCAATTGAGGCCAGATCCCATGGTGGATATCTGGCGGGAGTTTCCGGCGCCGTCGAACGCCATGATAACGCCGTCATCAGCGGGGTTGGCGCCATCTTCAAAAATGGTCACAAGCTCGCCCGACCCCGGCAACGCGGCAATCGCGTTGGCATTGCCACCAAGGCCGGCACCAAAGAGCGTGGTGCTGGGGGCGATCAGTGAGGTGGAATAGACGGACTGATTCAACGTGCTGGTGGCGGGATCAACCAACCAGATGGCGTTTGGGTTGTTGTTCAAATCAACGCCGCGGTCGAGAACCGCCAGTTGCGGCTTCGTGCCCGAGAACGAGTTCGGCACGAAGACCAAGTCACACGGCTGGTCCGACCGGTTGGTGGGGGCGAAGCCAAAGTCCGTGATGACTTCTTCCACCGGGCTGCTGGCCCACGGCTCTTTCAAGCGACGGAGGCCACAGGCTTGTCCGCCAACAACTGCATCCAGTACGAACCAAAGAGTTCCATTGGTTTCCACAATACAAGTGTTCGGATTATACAGACCGGAGAGGATGGGCGTGGGGTCAATCACCCAGTTGCCGCTGGCCACTTTGTGTGCGCGCCGGATTTCTCCCGACGCGTCCTCGTCAATCGTAAAGAGGATGGAGGTGTTGTCCCGCGGATCCACCGTCACACCGCCGACCAGGCGCCCGGGAACATTCAGAACCGTGTAATTGGTGAACCGGTTTGCCGGGCCTGTGCCCGCGATCGAATAAGGCCGCGGCTCCACAGGGTCGGGGTTGGTGTAAGGTTCGATCGTTATATCGTCAACGTAGGTTGGAGGATTGTCTCCCTGAACAGAGACGTTGGAGGTGCTGAACGCAACCGTTTGGAACTTCTTGGCGTTCGACCACGAGGTGATGTATTGACCGTCCTTCACGATGACGACCTCGGTGCCGTTGATTCCACCGGGGAACTTAACGAGCTTATAGGAATTCAATTTGACGTTCGTGGTCAACTGATACTCTTCCCATGCGTCAGGAGTATAACTTTGCAAGGTGTCCCCCCAACTGCCGCCAGTGAACCATTCATTGAACCACCGGTTGAACGTCAGAATGGAATTCGCACCGCCATTAGTCCCTTAGCAGAAAAATGTCGCGCAAAGTGCGCAACATCTTTCGTGAAACCGTGAGTCGTCTTGTGTATGATGCGGATGCTCAGATTGAGCAATGTTTACGCGCCTCTGGCGCGACTCCACCTGCGCGAGCAGGAACAATGGACGCGATTGTGATAAGGCAAACATTCGCGTCAACCTTGACAGGCCGATGGCTGTGCATACTTCGATTTCCATTTTTCAACTCTTGGTTCCGGCTACGCCGGGTTAGGGAGTGCGCCACGGTGGCCGTAGCCGAACAAGATGGTGTCGCTAGCGGCGCTATAATTAGCCTCCCAAGCATAGACCGACACCCGCAAATAAACGCTGAAAATGGCGTTGTTATTCGGCGTGATCGGAACCTTCGCCCACCAGGTGATCTTGACGTCGTCGTTCGTCGCTTGTGCCCAGGAAATCGAACTGCCGGAGGTTTGGCCTTGCGAAACCATGAGACACTTGCTGCCACCATGCGGAGCGGTGACACTGCTGTCAACGACTTGGACCCTGGTCGGGGTAATGATGTTATTGTTGTTCACGCCACTGGTCTCCGAAGTAACCCATGCTCCTCCTGGATTATTGTCGGCAGTGTTGGTGTTCCCCGAGTTGGAGGCAGCATAACCTTCAAAACCCTCCGTGATGTTGGCGGCGCCTAGGTCAACGAATGTGCCATCCACGGTCAGACTGACATTATCAATCAACGTGTATCCGTCGTCTGCCGAGTTGCCTTCATGGGCAAACCGAATTTGGGCCACTGGCAAATTCTGGGGACGCGCGCAATAAACCACCGCATTCACCGGCGTCACCATGTCATTGACATAATACTTGAAGGTGCGGGTGGGCGCGTCATGCTCAATCTTGTAGTGGGCCCACACATTGTTGGTGACAAACGACGGGGTGCCGGCCGCAGTGTTGCTAACCGTAAGCCAATTGTTGGGACCAGGCGTCCCACTTGCGGCACTGAAGCCGTTGAAGGCTTGAATGATATCCACGCCATCTACGCCTGGGAGACCGGCTGTGATTGCAGCCGCACTAGTGGTCGTAAACTGCCCGGAGCGAAAGATTATGTCGTCTGTGGCGTTTTGATCCGCACCCTCCATAAGCAAGGAAACCCGGAAGCCGCGGTCGGCCGTGCCACTTTTGGAACTCAACATCGAGAATTCCCACACGTAGTTCGTGCCACCCCGAGGATTGAGATTGCAACGAAAAGCTGTGTTTGGCCGGAGCAACATCGCGTTTCCAGAGTTGTAGGCCGAAGCTAGGATCCAAGTACTGGCCAACTGGACGCCGTTAAACCCAAGGCCGCCCGGCGCGTCGCCCTGCGCCAAGCCGTCTTCTACTCTCAAGCGGTCGGTGTTCGGGAAATTGACCGCAATACTCGAAAAGCTCGTCGCCGCTCCCGCGTAGGAGTCGAAGTTTTCATTGACGAGCGTGATGGGTGCGGCCGACAGATTCCCCGCGCTGAGACACGCGGAGATGAATGCCCAGCACCAAGTGCTCAGGGCGATGCTCTCCGAGCGTTTCTTGGACTGGATGGTTGGTTTGGGTACTGGTGTTTTCATGGGATGGTTTCTTATGTCTGCGTCAACAATTCAAACAGGGTTGCTTCAGTATCTGGGGAGGCTAAACAGTTTCCCCAAAGCGTGGCAGTCGGCAAAACTGCCGATAGGCAAGCGCCCGTATGGGAATATCAGGATTCCTCAACCTGCGCCCCTGGCTTCAGGCGCCCAGGTACTTCGCCACCGCCTGGCCGCGCGACTGGACATGCAGCTTTTGGTAAATCCGCTCGATGTGCGTATGCACCGTGCTGTAGCTGATGCCCAGTAGGTCGGCGGTTTCCTTGTAACTGTAACCCTTGGCCAGAGCGTCCAGGACGCCCTGCTCCCTCGGGGAAAGATTCTCCGTCTCGGCCCGCGACGATCCAGCCCGCTTGAACGACTGGACTACTTTGCGCGCGATGTTGCTCGTCATCGGCGCCCCACCGCCGTAAACGTCTTTGACCGCGGCCACCAGCTCGGCGGCGCGAATGGGTTTAAGCAGATAGCCGGAGGCCCCCGCCGCAAGTGAGTTGAAGATGGAATCCGGATCTTCGCGAACGGTCAGCATGAGGATGCGGGCGGCGGGTGAGCGTTGGCTCAATTGGCGCACACATTCAACGCCACTCATGTCGGGCAGATTGATGTCCATCAAAATCACGTCGGGTCGCAACGGCGGAAGAATCCGCAGCGCTTCCTCCGCCGACCCATAGTCGCCCACGCAACGGCAGTCCGCCGCGCGGTGAAGGATGCCGGCCAGACTCGCCCGCACGGCGCGGTCATCTTCCACGATGGCAATCGAGATCGGCATGTCTTGAAATGTCCTGATGGCGAACCAATGTGCTCCGATCGCCGGGCCGCTCACAGTCGGCAGTTCTGCCGATGGCTTAACGCGATCACGGCGCCAAGGGAAGCGTTCAGCTCACTCAGCCTCCGGCTTCAAAGGTACGATGAGAGTGGTGACCGTTCCGCAGCCCGCCTGGCTCCGCTGCTCGACCGCGCCGCCAATCTCCCTCATGCGCTGCCTCAAGTTTTCCAGACCGTCGGCGCCAGGCGCGGCTGCTGAACTAGGTTGAAATCCGCGACCGTTGTCTTCCAGGATTAAAGTAAGTTCGCCCGGGGTCAGTTTCAGTCGCAGCCAGACTTCCGTCGCCTGCGCGTGCTTTGCGATATTATGCAGGGACTCTTTGATGCTGAGATGAAGATGATGTCGCACCCCGGCTGGCAAAGGAATGGCAGGCAACTCCTCGGGCACATCCAGCCGGCATCGCACGCCCGCCGATTGCAGAAAACCCGGAGCAAAGGTGCAGAGGTGGGCCACGAACTGTTCCAAAGTATCGTTGGCCGGATTCACCGCCCAGACGATGCCGTCCAGGGAGCGCGTCAGCGATTGGGCGGTGCGAAACACCTCGTCAATGTGACCCTTGGCTTGCTCGGGCTTGGCGATATCACTTTGCGCCAATTCACTCAACAAGGCGATCTGGGTCAGATTCGCGCCCATTTCGTCGTGAAGGTCGCGGGCGATGCGCATCCGCTCGCGTTCGATGGCGTGCTGGCGTTCCAAGGTTTCCATCCGCCGTTGCGTCTTCCGCTTTTCGAACCGGCGGATGCTCCAGCCGAATGCCGCCAGCACCGATCCGCCGGCTCCCAGCCGAAACCACCACGTCTGCCAGTAGAATGGGGCCACGGCAAACGTCAGCCCCACATCCTGCTCGGTCCAAACGCCGAGGTTGTTGCACGCCGCCACGCGAAACCGATAATCCCCGGCGGACAGCCGCGAATAACTGACCGCGCGCTCAGTGCCGCCCTCGACCCAATCCTCGTCCAACCCCTCCAACCGGTGGCGGAAGCGAAAGTGCTCCGGGGCGATGAAACTCAGGGCGGTGAATTCAAACTCCAGTTTACGGTGGCCCGGCGGCAGCCGAAGCGTTGCGCCTGAACGGCGCCGCGACGTGTGGAGCAATGCACTTTCGTCACCACCCGGCACCGCCAACTCCTGGCCGTCCACCAGCACGCGTTCGATGATCACGGGCGGTGGTGTTCGGTCCGGGGGCGTGCGCTCCGGGCGCACCACGGCCAGACCGGTCATCATCGGAATCCAGAGCCGGCCATCGCGGCTGCGCAGCAAGCCCGGCCAGAAACCATAATTGGCCTGGAGATTCGGCAGCGCTTCATCCCGGCCATAAACAATCGAATGCACCTGCCCCGCCCGGCCTTCGGCCACGTTGTCCAAATCTTCCTGTCGGATTTTGAAAATCCCACGGTTGCTCGCGAACCAGAGCCAGCCCTGATCATCGGCCACGATATTGGAAACAAAATCATCCCGCAGTCCGTGCTCCACGCCGATCCGGGCAAAGCGCCCATCCTTCAGCCGACCCACCCCGGCGGCGGCATAGCCAATCCACACGCTGCCGTCGGGAGTGGTACACAAACACTGGACGGCATGCGGCACGCGCAACGTATGCGGAGTTTCATCCACCAATACCTGGCCCTCCACCCGCAGCAACCCGCCGTCGCCGGTGCCCAGCCAGATGTTTCCCTTCGCATCTTGGGCCATCGTCCGCACGGGCTGGCTTACCATCGGCATCTCGAAGGTCCGCCACCGACCATCCACCAAGTGTTGTAGGTAGTTGGGGAATTCAACGCTGATCCACAGGCCACCGTCTTTGTCTGTGAACAGCGCCCTGACAAAATCACCCGCCAGACCGTCACGTCGGCCAATGGCGGTGAATCGTCCACCTTCATGGCGATACAAGCCGGCGCGCTCGGTGCCGATCCACACCTCCCCGTGCCGGCCCGCAGTCACGCAAGTGGCGGGCGCCCCGGACCAGCCCATGTTGGTGGAAACCCGCTGCCATTCGTCATGCTCACGCCACGCCAATGCTCCGTTCTTCATGGCCGCCCAAAGTCTTCCCGACGCATCCTCGCAAATCGACCGCACCACATCGAACGGCAGGCCAGATTCTGCACTCTCCAACTCCAGCACTCGTGGGCGCAGCCGGTTCAAACCGCCACCGCCCGTACCTACCCAGAAATTCCCCTCTCGATCCTCCGTCACGCTCAAGATTTCGGGGTGCGACGTTTCCACTTTCTCGAAGTGGTTGCCATCATGGCGAAAAAGTCCACTTGTCCGTGTGCCCAACCAAACCGCTCCCGCCCGATCTTCAAAAAGCACCGACGCAGCCGCTCCTACGCTCATCAGGGCCAGGTCTCCCACCGCGGCCGGGGCCTGGCCTGCTTCGTATCGCAGCAGCCGGGAGCCCGCACCAATCCAGATGCCACCAGACCGCGCGGCGGCGATACGCACGTCATTTGCATCGAGCGTCAACAACGTCACAAACCGCCCGTCCTGGAAAAGACCAACCGTTCCTCCCCGGGCAAACCACACCTGGCCTTTGACATCCGCCGTCAGCCAGCACCTGCCGTTGCCCAACAATCCGTCCTTTTCGTTGAACTGCGTAACCCGGCCATTCGCGATGCGGATCGCCGGGCCATGCGCGTAACCGATCCAGACGGCGCCGTCACCAGCCTGCGCCAAAACCATGGGCCAGCCGACGGGCACACCATCTGCCACGGTCAGGATGTTGGTCGCCGTGGGTGACAAAGAAACGACCACTCCTCCTTCCAGGGCCAGCCACAAGTTGTGTTTGCGATCAAGCAAGGAGGAGCGAATCATCAGCAGGTGAACTCCCGGATCGCTCGGCAAGGGGAAGCGCCGAAACTGGACGCCGTCAAACCGTGCCAGACCGGCGTGGGTCGCAACCCATAAGTAACCCTCGGGGCTTTGCACTACTCCGGTGACGTTGTTTTCCGGCAATCCTTCATCCGACCGCCAGGGTCGCGCAAACCAACTCGAAGTCCTGGCCGGGGATGCCGGTTCGGCAGCAGCCGGCGCTATCGTTCCCGCACAGAGATACGCCCAAAACAGCCATCTCATCACTTTCGGCACAGGCGCGATTGTAGCTCTTTACGGATCCGTTGACAAAGCATTCATCCTCGGCCACAGCGACGCTCGTGGTTTCATTGATCGGTCGAGCGGTATTCTGTGCGCAACCCAACTCGTCAGGCGAGGATTTTTTTCTTTTTCATCCGTGTGCATCCGTGTTCATCTGTGGTTGCGAATGAAAGCAGTCATACTGGCCGCCGGCAAAGGCACGCGCATGCGCGAACTGACGAACGAATTGCCCAAACCCATGCTCAAAGTGCAGGGCCGGCCAATTCTGGAGCACATCGTCGCGGGCATTGTTAGCGCGGGCGTGCGCGAGATTTTCATCGTCACGGGCTTTCGCGCGGACGTCATTGAAAGTTATTTTGGCAAAGGCGAAAAATGGAATGCCCGCATCGTCTGTGGCCGGCAAGTCGTTCAGGACGGCACCGGCAAAGCCCCGGAGGTCGCCAAGGAATTCGTGGGGGCGTCGCCGTTTATCCTGACTTATGGGGACATCCTGGTGAAGCCGGAGACATATAAACAGATGATTCATCGCTTCAACGAAGGCCATTTTTCTGGAGTCATCACCGTCACGCGCGGCGCGGATGTTACCAAAGGTGGACTGAATTTTTTCGACGAACAGTTTTGTCTGACGCGGCTGATCGAAAAACCCTCGCATGAACAACTGGAACAACTTCGTCGTGAGGGCTGGCTCAAGCCGGGCGATCCGGTCTGGTATAACGCTGGAATCTACATCTTCCGACCGTCGTTGTTCGAATTCACGGCGAAGTTACAGAAGTCACCGCGCGGCGAGTACGAACTGACCGACGCGGTGATCGCGTTGCTGGCGGCGCGGCATAAGATCGGCGGTCTGGAAATCCAAGGCTGCTGGGTGGACGTGCGCGACCCCGACGTGCTCGCGTCGCTGGAACGGGAATCAGCGTAGTGGCGCGAGCCTCCGGCTTGCGTCAGTGCCGCCAACCTTCCAGGTTGGCGAGAGCAGTTATGGCAGGTCGTTCGCCACCAAGCCAGAGGCTTGAAGACACAGTCGCAAGCTGAAAGCTTGCGCCACTGCAGATGGCGTCAGCGCCACGATTCGAGCGAAAAGCAAGTGATTGCTTAGGGCAAACCGATGCGACACGATTACTTCACCATTGATAAAGGCTTCGCATGAAACCGGCGAGAAACTCAGGCATCAGCCGCCGTAATTGGCTCAAAGGCGTAGCTGGATTGGGCGCGGCGGCAACGCTGTCGGGTTGCTCCGGCATCGGCGAAAACTCGCGTGGCAAAACCGCGGTGCGATCCACAGAATTAATCCGCCGCGAAAATCAGCGGCCCGGCACACGCGACTGGCTCCTCAGCAAGACGCGCATTGATCCCAAGACGAAATATCGTTGTCCGTGGATCGAAGGCTTTGTTTCGCGCACCAGCGTTCGCGCCGGGGACTCTCTAAAGCTGTTTGTCAGCACGAATCCGGCGTCGGAATTCACGCTCGATATTTATCGCATGGGCTTTTACGGCGGAGCGGGAGGCCGTCACGTCTTGAGTCTGGGGCCGCTGCGGGGGCGCGTGCAACTCGACCCGCCCGTCGGAAAAAATCGTCTCCGCGAGTGTCAATGGGAAGCGTCCACGACGATCACGATCCCGCGCCACTGGTTGAGCGGCGTGTATCTCGGCAAACTCACCGCGCTCCGCGAAGGGTTGCAGAGCTACATCATCTTCATTGTCCGCGACGACCGGCACGCAGATTTTATTTTCCAATGCTCCGACACGACCTGGCAGGCCTACAACCGCTGGCCCGATCAGTTCGCCCTCTACGATGACGGCAAGAATCAGTGGTATTGGGGGCCAGGCGTGGACGTGAGCTTCGACCGGCCTTACGGAAAATATGGCCAGATTCTCGACGCGCCGCTTTCGACCGGGTCGGGCGAATGGTTTCTCTGGGAATTCCCCTTCGCGTTCTGGCTCGAAGCGCAAGGCTGCGATGTAACCTACGTTTCGAATCTGGACACGCACGCCAACCCGGCAGGTCTGCACCGCGCCAAAGGCTTTCTCTCCGTCGGCCACGACGAGTATTACTCGGTCGAGATGTTTCAAAACCTGAAATCGGCCATCGCTGACGGTCTAAGCGTCGGCTTCTTCTCGGGCAATACCTGTTGCGGGCGCATCAATCCGCGACCGAGTTCAGCCGGCGTGCCGCATCGGGTTTTTGGACGCGTCGGCGTCTTTGGTCCGCCGGGCGGCACGCGCGATTTCGAGGCGATGAAAACGCTGCCGCACGAGCGCCCGTACGCCAACGAACTGAT
>CAZNOE010000127.1:1453-11800 GCA_964574525.1 uncultured Bifidobacteriaceae bacterium | reverse complement strand
TGTCGTCCAAATACGGCAACGCCTGGATGGGTTCCAGTTACCCCGGCGGCGTGCGTGTTCCGCGCGGACCGTGGCATTACGACGGCGAGATTGACCTGGGATTTGGAGGCGCTCTGCGCATGGCGGCTACCGTGCTGACGCGCGATCCGATATTTAACTGGTGCGCCTACGGAGGAACGCTCAAGGTTGCCAAGGACACATTGTCCATCGTGCCGCGCGATGGACTGCGCCAGCGCTTCCATGCCATCCTCGATGAACCGAACGACGCAAACTCGCCTCGTCGGCTTAAAATTGAACTGGATCGCGACGGCTTTGCTGCCGGACAAAACATCGTTGTAGATCGCGCGCTGAAAAAAATCTCGTTCACTCTCGAGAATCGAACCGGCGACAATCACGCGACCAGTTTGTGGCTGGCCTTTCCGGAAAACTCTTCCTACTTGGTCAGGCAGAACGGCAAACAGCTTGCCCTCAAATCAACCGGCAACTGGGATTATCCACTCCGCGCGGAGTTGAACGTCACGCGGAAACCGGCCAGAATTGAAATCGTCCAGGAAGCCCAGGCGTCCGCGCGTGTTCGTTGAAAGGCGTGGCCTATTGTTGCTCGGCCAAAACCACCTTACCGCCTTTTTCACGCCGTCTGCTCCGCACGAAGCCCATCCCGACGTGACGTAGCTGCTAATTTCCGGAGCGACCGATTTTTCTTTCGCTTAACCAGTTGGTTCCCTCGTAAACATTTCCGTCTTTGTCAATTCGGCCGACTTTTTCTTGATTGAGCCAGTTCGTACCCTTTTGGATGTTGCCTTCCTTATCGATCTTCCCCACAAGTTCTTCGTTTAACCAGTTTGTTCCCCGATAAATGTTTCCCTCCGCGTCGATCTTCCCAATCTTTTCCTCAGTCAAAAAGTTTGAACCGCTGTAAATGTTTCCCTTTTCGTCAACTCTGCCTTTCAATTCTTCATTGAGCCAGTTTGTGCCTGAATAAACTTTCTGCCCTCTCCTTCCAGCAGCACCCAGTAGATCGATCTCACGTTGAGACCTGCCCATCCTCGGTAGGGAAAGTCTGGGTTTGCTCTCCCCGCCAAGCGCATGCGTCATGAGCCGCAAGGCAATAATCAGCGCGATCACGCCAAAGATCAAAACCAGCACGAGAACAATGGCATACACCAAGAGCAGTAACCAGAATTCAACAATGTAGATTGCGGTAGCGATGCGAATTCCATTCTTCACCCCGCGATGGAGAAGGGAGTCCGTCCAATCGCACAATTTCACCATCACTTGAAACGGCGGGCGAAGTACCCACTTCGAAAAGAACCCGCTCTTGACACACACAATGTCCCCTCGTCTCCGTGTCCAAGCCTCAACTCGCTCGGTAATGTCATTAACTCGGCCAGAATTTGTGGCGGCGACGATCACTCCACAAAGGGCAGGGAACCACAACCAAATGGTCGGAAGAATTATCTGGCTCATAACTCGAAAAGAGTCGCGTTCGTTGTCTCCCCGACGACTATTTCTTTGCCGTCAATTGTTTGAACTTAGGCATTTCTTTGATCGCACTGGGCACTTCATCCGCAGTAGGCAATTCAAACCAATTCGTGTAGCCGCAGTTGATCGCCGTTTCCAGCGACGCCAACGCAGCATCGTTCTGGCCTTTCTTCGCATGGATAAGAAACATCCTAAAATGAGACTTATCGTTGGAGGGAATTAACTGAATGGCCTTGGAAAGGTGCTTCTCGGCTTCGTCCAATTGATTTAGCTGCTCGTAAGAAGCTCCCGCGAGGAAATGCGCCCAATGGTTCTCCGGGTCAATAGCGCAAGCGCTCTCACAACTCTTGACCGTTTCGGCGTAACGGTTTTTTCGAAAGTCGGTGTTGGCTTTTACAATCAGAGGACGCAACTTTCGTCTCGTTGCCTCGTCGAACGAATTTACGCGTTTGTCCTCAGCCTGTATAGCGCGTTCAAACGCCACCCGTGCATCCTCGATCGACCGAAATGTTGACGATGCCCGTGGTGGCCCGGCTCCAGGTCGCGCCTTTTCGCGTATCGAACTATCGGTTTTTGGTAGGGCGCTATTTTGCCGCTGATATTCGCCGCCACTACCAAAACCGAGTATAAGCCGTCCCGAATCCCTTATGTACGTAAGATTAATGACCCCCGATATGACCAGCATGCCGTCCTTGTATACGGCACCGGCTGGTAGCTCGCCGGGAGACTTCACAAGATATTGCTTCCCGTTTGCCGTGATCACAAGTTCTTGGGGAACGCCATCCCCAGCAACCCCACGAACCAACCGCCACGTTCCAATGAATTCTGAACCTTCGGGTTCGGCTGGTGAGGTAACAGCGGCAAAAATCAGTGCGCTGCAAAGTATTGCCGTTTTCATCATCATATTGTGTTTCATAGCGTGTATGCTTGCGTTTGGTCGTGCATAAACTAAAGCAGTAATTCTGTGATGGTATCTGTCATTCCGCCGTTAGGCGGCATTGTTTTCCACACGATTCGTTAGCTTCAATTCGTCGATCAAAACGAATCCGAACGGATAACGGAGTGGCTATTTCTGCCGTTTGTACTCACCACCGCCCCCAAGACCGAGCGTAAGCCGTCCCGAATCCTTTATGTACGTAAGATTAATGACTCCCGATATGACCAGCATTCCGTCCTTGTACACGGCACCGGCTGGTGGCTCGCCGGGAGACTTCACAAGATATTGGCTCCCGTTTGCCGTGATCTCCATCTCTTGGGGAAGGCCATCACCCTGAACCAGTCGCCACGTTCCAATGAATTCTGAACCTTTGGGTTTACAGCCAGTGACGATAACAAGCGCAAAAATCAATGCGCAGTAAAGTATTGCCGTTTTCATCATCATTTGGAGTGGACGTTTGCGTTTGGTCGTGCTTCGTTCGTAAAACCGAAGCCGCAATACCGTGATTGTTTTGGGCTACATGAGTTGTCTTTCCGAACGATGGCGATTGAATCACGCTGCCCGGGTTTAGCAAGACCGCATTTCAAGTTTTCGCATCAGGGGAGTTGTCTCAGAATAAATGACACTGCACTGGGCCAAGGTTTGTTCCAAACAAACGGTTGCGCTCCAGAGTCTGAAACTTCAAAATATTAAGGACCACTAACAACGATGTTCCTCGCCGCGCCCACATTTTCCGGCTTGAGATGGCTTTCGCCCACGGCTGACGCCTTGTGCGTCGCGCTATTGTTCGTTCACCTCGCCGCATTCGGCGAAGAGTCGCTTTCGGCAAAGGACCCGCCGCCGGTCAATACGTTTTCCATCGTCGCATTCGATCCGGCGACCGGCGATCTCGGCATTGCCGTTGCCAGCAAGGTGCTCGGCGTCGGCGCGATTGTGCCGTTTGCCAAAGCCAACGTCGGCGCCATCGCCACGCAATCCGCCGCCAACACCGGTTACGGACCGGAGGGATTGAAGCTGCTGGAAGCGGGCAGGAGCGCCACGGAAACCTTGCAGCAATTGACCGAAGCGGATTCCCGGCGCGCCACGCGGCAGGTGGGTATCGTGGATGCGCGCGGCCACGCGGCCACGTTCACCGGCACCAATTGCAACGCCTGGGCGGGCGGAATCGCCGGCGACCATTTCGCCGTCCAGGGCAATATCCTCACGGGTGAGGAAGTCGTGAAGGCGATGGCCGAAGCTTACGAGAAGGCGCGCAAGGTCGAGGCCACCGAACTTGCCGACTGGCTGATGGCCGCGTTGCAGGCCGGCGAAACGGCGGGCGGCGACAAACGCGGCAAACAATCCGCCGCGCTGCTGGTGGTCCGCGAAAAAGCCAATTACGACCGGAAGAGCGACCGCTACATTGACCTGCGCGTGGAAGACCACTCCGAGCCGGTCAAAGAATTGTCCCGGCTGCTCGAACTGCACAAAGAATTCTATGCGGGTAGTCACAAGAACAAGCCGAAGCGTGAGGCGAAGTGAGACGACGAATTGAGATGAGACGGAAATTCACCCTAAGCCTGTCAGCGTTGCTCGCGCTCGCAGCCCCGTTGCACGCTGCGGACTACCCGATGCCGACCGAGGGCGACTACGTCGTCGGCGATTTTCGTTTCGTCTCCGGGGAAACGTTGCCCGAGGTGCGAATGCATTACCGCATTTGGGGCCAACCTGTTCGTGATGACAGAGGCATCGTCCGCAACGCCGTCTTGATTTTGCATGGCACCACCGGCAGCGGCACACAGTTCATGCGCCCGGAGTTTGCCGGAGAATTATTCGGCAAAGAACAGCTCCTCGACGCCACGCGCTATTTCATCATCATCCCGGACAATCTCGGCCACGGAAAATCCAGCAAACCGAGCGACGGCCTGCGCGCAAAGTTCCCCCGTTATGGCTATCGTGACATGATCGAGGCGCAACGCCGATTACTCACCGAAGGGCTGAGCGTGAACCACCTGCGCCTCATCCTCGGCACTTCGATGGGCGGGATGCACACGTGGCTTTGGGGTGAAATCCATCCGGATTTCATGGACGCCCTCATGCCGTTCGCGAGTTTGCCCACGCAAATCTCCGGTCGCAACCGCGTCTGGCGGCGGTTGATCATTGACGGCATCCGCTCCGATTCCGATTGGCGGAACGGCGATTACGTTACGCAACCGTCGTCGCTCCACGCAGCCATCGAAGTGCTCTATTTCATGAGCGAGAATTCCGCCCGGCGCATGAAGGCGTCGCCCACGCTGGAACTGACTGATCGCGCGCTCGACACTTATGTGAGCAACAGGCTGGCGACACTTGACGCCAACGATGTGCTCTATGCGGTAGAAGCGTCGCGCGATTATGATCCCGCGCCGGGCCTGGAGAAAATCACTGCGCCGCTGCTTGCCATCAACTTCGCTGACGACCTCATTAACCCGCCGGAACTCGGCGCGCTGGAGCGCGAGATCAAACGAGTGAAGCGTGGCAGGGCGCTTGTCATTCCGGAAAGCGAGAACACCCACGGCCACGGCACGCACACCTACGCGGCGATCTGGAAAAAACATCTGGCAAAACTCCTGAAGCAATCCGAGAATCGCAGAGCGACCCCTGCGAACGTTCGCATCGGCCGTTAGATCATTTCGATCCCAAACGTCACACCAACCAAAACAAGAAAGGTTCCTCATGAAAAAACAAATCCTCTGTGTCGCGCTGACGGCGCTGACCGCGTCGCTGCTCGCCGCAGATTCCAAGGAAGAAATCACGAGCGCGGCCAAGAAGCTCGGAGACAAGGCCAACTACAGTTGGAAAACCACGGTTGTGGTCCCGGAAAGCGCGCAGTTCAAGCCCGGCCCGACAGAAGGCAAGACGGAGAAGGACGGATTCACGCACGTCAAATTCAGTTTTGGCGACAACACCACGCAGGTCGTCCTCAAGGGCGACAAGGGCGCGTTCACCAACCAGGACGGCGACTGGCAGACGCCCGCTGACGCGGAAAACGACCAGGGGCCGGGCCGATTCATGGCCGGCATGGTCCGCAACTTCAAGGCGCCGGCCGTCCAGGCTGGGGAAATCGCGGGCACGGTGAAGGAACTCAAGAAGGATGGCGACGCTTACTCCGGCGATCTCACTGAGGACGGCGCGAAGGCCTTGATGCGCTTTCGTCGCGGCGGCGGCGCCGGTCCGACAATCAGCAATGCCAAAGGCTCTGTGAAGTTCTGGGTCAAGGACGGCGTGCTGTCGAAGTACGAATTCAAAGTAACGGGCAAGATGGATTTCAATGGCAACGACATTGACGTTGACCGCGTCACGACCGTCGAGATCAAAGACGTCGGCACGACCAAGGTGGAAGTGCCTGAGGGAGCGAAGAAGAAACTGTCGTGAACAGGGCTTATGAGATTGGGCGGGGCGGCGTGTTGTTGCGCACGTCCCGCCGTTCCCTGAACCCTTCGATCCGCCGCGAGGTCTTGGAGTGCGGTGGCTGGCGGGGAATGGGGCTGACACCGCTTTGGCTCGTTGGATGTTGGATGTTCTTCGTGCGGAAAGCGGTGTGTGCCCTCGCCCCTCCCCCACCGCAGTCCAAGACGCTGGCGCGCGTGACTTGCTTGCTGCTGGCCGGCGTTTGTCTCGCAGCAGGCGGGGCCGAACGTGCCGCGCCGATTCGCTTCGCTGGTGCTCCTGCCGAACTGGTGATCAGCGAAGTGAGCGAGCGCATGTTGCGCGTCACCCTCTTCCCGTTGAATGAGCAAGGGCGTCCGCGCTCTGGGCCACCGTCGGCGGTTCTCACCTCGTTTCCGGAAAAGGAAAAATTCCACGCTCGCGAGCTTGCCCCCGAGAAAACTCTCCGCATCGGCAAACTTCGCCTCACGCTCAAGCCGCAGCCGCTCACCATCTCCGTGCGCCGCGCAGATGGAAGACTGGTGCAGGAACTGGTCTTCAGCGATTCCGACGGCACGAACTCAATCGCGTTTCGCACGGATGCGCCGGTGCTTGGCCTGGGCGAAGGCGCGAACCAGTTCGATCGTCGCGGCCAGTTCTATCGCATGATCAACGGCCAGATCGCGCCGTTTCTCGCGACGCATGGGGCGACGATTCCCGTTCCGTTCCTGATCGGCACGGACGGCTGGGCGTTGTTTGCGTATCAGCCATGGGGCGAATTCGATTTGCGCGGGGGCAAAGGCCGTTTTCTGCCGGGCAAGGAAAGCGCTGGGAAAGTTCCGCTCGATCTGTTCGTGGTCTCCGTGGCCGAGCCGGCGGATGCGCTCGCGGAATTCATCCGGCTCACCGGCCGCCCCGTGATGCCGCCGAAATGGACGATGGGCTATGTCCAGTCGCACCGCACGCTGCTCGGACCGGACGACGCGCTGAACATCGCGCGGGCGTTTCGCGAGAAACAACTTCCCTGCGACGCGCTGATTTATCTCGGCACGGGCTATTGCACCAACGGCTGGAACGTGGTCAACGGCACGATTGATTTCAACACGAACTCCTTCCCGCATCCGGTGGAACAAATCAAGGCGCTGCAAGCGGAACACTTCAAAGTCATCCTGCACGTGAACCAGGCGCCGCGAAATCTTTTCGGCGCAACCGTCGGCGGTGCTTTCGCGGACGCTCCGAGCCAAGTTTCGGTGACGGAGCCGCGCGGCCCGTATCTGACGATGGCCGAGCGACGCGCGCTGGGCGCTCCCGTGGCCACGGGCACGCCGTCGGATTTCAATTCGCCGTTGCACATCCGCAACTATTGGGCCTGGCATCGCCCCGTGTTCGCGCTTGGCGTGGACGGCTGGTGGCCTGACGACGGCGACGAGTTGCCCATCGAGGCGCGCATCGCGCGACACCTGACTTACTACGAAGGGTCATTGCTCGAACGCCCCAACGAACGTCCGTGGAGTTTGCATCGAAACGGCTACGCGGGCGTTGCGCGATACGGCGGTTGGATTTGGTCGGGCGACACACAATCGCGCTGGGCTACGCTCGCCGCACACGTGCCGGTCGGATTGAATTACTCGTTGAGCCTGACGCCTTTTTGGGGAACGGACATTGCCGGCTTCGTGCCCACGGACGATCTCACTTGCGAGTATTACGCGCGCTGGTTTCAGTTCGCGACCTTCAACCCATTGTTCCGCTCGCACGGACGCACCTGGCATCTGCGCCTGCCGTGGGGTTGGAACACTGGTGAATCCGGTCCACTGGAGACGAACTGGCGGCCCAATCCGAACGAACTCAACAACGCAGCAATTGAACCGATCTGCAAAAAATATCTCGAACTGCGGTACCGCCTGTTGCCTTACAACTACACGCTCATGCGCGAAGCCTGCGATACTGGTCTGCCGCCGATGCGCGTGTTGTGGCTGCATTATCCAAACGATCCGGAAGCCGTGAAGCTCGGCGACGAGTATCTTTGGGGTCGCGATTTGCTTGTTGCACCCGTCGTGCAGAAGGGAGCGAAGTCACGGCGGGTTTATCTGCCGGAAGGAATTTGGTTTGACTGGTGGACGGGCGAAAAGCTTTCGGGCAAGCGCTGGATTGAACGCCCCGTTGATCTCGCCACAATGCCGCTTTACGTCCGCGCCGGAGCAATTGTTCCGCTCGACCCGGTGCGGCAATACACGTCTCAACCCGTGAGCGGGCCGACGTCGCTGCAGATTTTTCCGGGAGCCGACGGCGAATTCACGCTTTACGATGACGACGGCCAGAGCCTCGGTTACCGCAACGGCTCGGATGCGAAGACGGTTTGGATTCGTTTTCGTTGGGACGACTCCGCGCGCAAGCTGACCCTCGAATCCGATCCGCGCATGAAGAAATGGCCGGGTGGCGCACGCAAGTTCTCAGTCAAACGCGTTGATGTGCGGTCTGAACCCGCTGAGATGGAATTTCGCGGTCGGAAGATTTCGTTGAAGCTGTGACCGGCGATGAATAAATCAATCTGGCCGCTATTATTCTGTCTCGTTGGCCCGTCGCCGCTGCTGGCGCAAAGCGCGCCGCATTACCAAAAGGATTTTCCGCAGGAAGAATTCAAGGCGCGGTGGGAAAAAATCTTCGACCGCATCGGAAACACGAACGTGGCGATTGTTCAGGGCATGCCGCAAATCAATGGCTTCATTTTCCCGCGCCAAAATAACGAATTCTATTATCTCTGCGGCATCGAGACGCCGCACTCGTATCTCGCGCTCGACGGCCAGAGTCGGAAAGTGACGCTCTATCTGCCGCCGCGCAATGAGCGACTCGAGCGAGCCGAAGGCCGCGTGCTTTCGGCTGATGACGCCGACTTCGTGAAGAAGCTCACGGGCGTGGATGAAGTGTTGAGCACGGCGGCGATGAAGGAAGATCAAATGCCGCAAGTGAAAGCGGCGAAGGTCATTTACACTTTGTTTTCGCCCGCCGAAGGCTACGCGCAGAGTCGCGGCGAACTGCAAGGTGCGAACCGAAGCATCAAATCGGATTATTGGGACGGACGCGGGACGAGAGAGGAAAACTTCGCCAAATTGCTCCGCGAGCGCTTTCCGGATTCAACGGTGGAAGATCTCACTCCAATTCTCGACGGATTGCGCGCGGCCAAAAGTGCACGGGAGATTGCATTGATTCGCCGCGCGTCGCAACTCGCCGGCCTGGGTCTCATTGAGGCGATGAAGAGCACGAAGCCCGGCGTGTTCGAATATCAACTCGATGCCGCTGCGCGTTACGTCTTTCTCGTCAACGGCGCGCGGCTCGATGGTTATCGCTCCATCACAGCCTCAGGAACGGAGAACATCAACAACATGCACTACTACCGGAACAACGCGCCGTTGCAGGCCGGCGATCTGGTGCTTATGGATTACGCGCCGGATTACGGCTGTTACGTGAGCGACATCGCGCGCATGTGGCCGGTGAATGGGAAATTTGCCCCGTGGCAGCGCGAGTTGTTGCAGTTCGTTTTGGAATATCGCAACGCCGTCATGAAGCGGATTCGTCCCGGCGCGACGACGCAGCAAATCATGGATGAAGCGAAGGAAGCGATGAAGCCGGTGTTCGCAAAAACCAAATTTTCCAAACCGATCTACGCGAAAGCCGCGACCAATCTCGTGGAACGCGGCGGCGGCGTTTTCTCTCACCCCGTCGGCATGGCCGTCCATGACGACGGCGGTTACAGCCGCGGGCCGCTCAAGCCGGGCCATGTCTTTTCCATAGACCCGCAACTGCGCGTGCCGGAGGAAAATCTTTACATCCGTTACGAGGACGTAGTGGTCGTGACCGAGACGGGCGTCGAAAATTTCACGGACTTTCTGCCTTCGGAACTGAACGAGATTGAAAAACTCGTCGGCAAGAGCGGCATCGTGCAGAAGCTGCCGCCGACTTCCGAGAAGGAGTTGAAGAAGCGTTGGAAATAACATAGACCTTGCGCGCATGAAATTTCCCACCGTCGGTTGCCTGCTCGTAACAATCGCCGCGACGATCTCCTCCACCGCCGCCACCAATTCTTTCCCCGTCACCATCCGCGTGGACGCATCGAAGCCCCTCGGCCTCCTCCGTCCCATCTGGCGCTTCTTCGGCGGCGACGAGCCGAATTACGCCACGATGAAGGATGGCCAGAAGCTGCTCGCGGAATACGGCAAGCTCCGGCCCAAGGATGTTTATTTCCGCACGCACAACCTGCTCAATACCGGCGACGGCACGCCCGCGCTCAAGTGGGGTTCAACCGAAGCATACCGCGAGGACGCGCAAGGCAAACCAATCTACGACTGGAAAATTCTCGACCTCATGTTCGATTCCTATCTCGAACGTGGCGTGCGGCCCTACGCACAGATTGGTTTCATGCCGCAGGCGCTTTCGTCCAAGCCCGACCCTTATCGCCATGAATGGAGGCCCGGACTGCCGTACGATCGCGTCTTCACAGGTTGGGCTTATCCGCCGAAGGATTACGCGAAATGGGGCGAACTCGC
>CAZNOE010000127.1:0-1353 GCA_964574525.1 uncultured Bifidobacteriaceae bacterium | reverse complement strand
TACACCAACGACCACGTCCGCATGGGCATTGCGAATCAACTGCGCACGATTGACGAGGGCTTCCGCATCGTCGCGTCGTTTCCCGAGTTGAAGAACACGCCCATCGTCATCGGCGAATCCGATCCCGAAGGTTGCGCGGCGTGTCAGGGGCCGTCATACAGCTACCGAAACGGCACGGTGTATTCGAGCTACACCGCCGCCAGCTTCGCGCGCAAACATGACCTCGCCGACCGCCATGGCGTGAACTTTGCGGGCGCGCTGACGTGGGCGTTCACGTTCGAGGACCAACCTTACTTCGCTGGCTTCCGTCAACTCGCCAGTTGCGGGCTGCCGCTACCCGTGTTCAACGTCCTGCGCATGTTCAGCCAGATGAACGGCCAGCGCATCCCCGCCGAAAGTGACGCCGCCGTGTCGCTGAATGAAATCCTGCGCCGCGGCGTGCGCGAGAAGCCGGACGTGGCCGCCCTGGCCAGCCTCGATGCAAACAAACTCTGCGTCATGGTCTGGCACTATCACGACGACGACGTGAAAGGCGAGGACGCTGCCGTGGAACTCGCTGTTGCCGGCCTGCCCGCCACTGTCACCGAAGCCAAGCTCACGCACCATCGCGTGGACGAAAACAACAGCAACGCCTACGACGCCTGGCGGCGCATGGGTTCGCCCATCGCTCCCAACGAGCGCCAATACCGTCAACTTCAAGAAGCCTCCAACCTCGCGAAGCTGGCCGACGCGCCCGCAACCGTGCGAGTGCAGCAAGGCGCAACCACGATCAAGTTCACGCTGCCGCGGCAAGGGGTGTCGTTGGTGGTGGTGGAGTGGTAGCGAACCCATAGATTTCGATGGAATTCACACCTAGAGCCATGACCGCGTTCCGCCATGCGGACACCGAAGCTCGCGCGTCCGGCCACCCCTCGGTCGGAAGCCAGCACTTGGTTCTCGGATTGTTTCTGTTGGAGAGCGGCGTTCATTTTTCTGTGTTGCGGCAACTCGGGTTCACAGTGGAATCACTCCGACGAGATATTGCAGCACTCGGACCGACAGCGGAAAACGCGAAAACAATTGGTGAATTCGTTTTCGGAACTTCGGCTGCACAAGCCGTGGAAAGAGCGAATCAAGAAGCCGCAGCCATGTCGCATACCTATACCGGCACTGAGCACGTTTTGCTCGGATTGCTTTCCGAAGAATCAGGCGGCGCGGCCAGCCTGTTCGCTGCAAAAAACGTGGATGTTGCCGAGGCTCGACGAGTGATTTTGAATGAGTACGAACACCCAAGCTAGAAAACAGAATCGTTTGACGCTCGCCCTCACCCTGACCCCACTGCTGTTGAAATAAGGATTTCATGTTTAGAACACG
>CAZNOE010000126.1:9969-11811 GCA_964574525.1 uncultured Bifidobacteriaceae bacterium | reverse complement strand
GCACGCCACGCACGTTCGTCAACCCGGCGCGACGGCCCTTGCGATCCAGCTTGCGCATCCGCCCCAAGAGACGCTCGACACCGATGAAGTTGAGGTCCGGATGGAGACCAGCATAAGTGGCGAGAAAGGTGGCATCACCGCACCCAAGTTCCGCTTCCAGCGGTTGTTTCGTTGGAAATAGGGCCGCGAGATCAAGGCGTTCCACTATGGATGGAAGCTCATAAATCAGATTGGTCACCGCAACACCGGCGGCAGCATGCGGTTCAATTCGCGCGGCGAATTGTGTTTGATCGTCTGGATTCAACGGCGCATGAAATTGGCCCAGTTCGAAGGCGCGCGCAAACTTGAAACCTGAAACTGGAGAATGGTCGGGGCGGTGAGTGAGAACCCTCAGCTCATCGCACCGATTTACCCGATAAACAAAGCATTTCTGAATCATCGGCGCAAGCACACACACAACTGGCCTCACAAAGCCCCGACATCGCCTGTCCCGAACTAGCACGAGTTGTCGCGTCGTGGAGAAAGCTTTACGAGCAGTAAATTAAAATATCTTCTTTAGGCTATCTTCCGCCACTTCTTAAAAGCCACAATATCTGCTGCGGTCAAATCAAACCATTCACCATTCTTGCGCTTGTCATGAAAACGGCGATGCCAGTAAGCCTCGATGCCGGTCGGATCGTCCGTTTCGATGATATGAACTTGAACGGCTTTTTCAGGAAGCTGGATCGCAAGTTCATATTCGCGGCGGCCAGCGGCGTTGGTTTTTCCGATTTTGTAAAAGCGGCCCGATTTGACGAGATAGACAAAACCGATGACTTTCCTCTTGCTTAATTCTCCGTCTGCATCGCTTTGACTACGCGGTGAATATTCACTACAAAGCTGCAAGACATCTTCGAACTGCTCGTGTTCTTTGCAATAAGTTGCAAGGCGTTTAATCAATTCTGGCTTTCCTCCCCACCGACTAAATGCTTTGTCGCTCGGAAATCCTGGCTCGGCGTGGGCCTTGACGCGCAAATCTCCTTTCACCGGCAATCTACCTAGGTCCCGCGCGAGTTGTGCATACTTGCCGAGAAGTTCGGCTGCGTCGTATGCGGTCACAAACTCGCTTTGCGTGCAACCAGCCTCGCGGACGGCATCGCCGAAGCGAGGCCAGAATTTTTGCCAGTCCCACGGCTTTATTCCGGTTTCCTGTTCAAATCTGGAAGCGCCAAGCGCCGTCCCGCCCTTCGCCTCGGCAGTTCTCTTGATTTCTTGGAGAATGTGCGCTTTGGTCATCTTTTAACACTTCGGCGGAAAAGCCGCCATTTTTGCTAGCGCTCAATCCTACGAAGCCGATGGGCGTATCGCATCATTATTGAGAGTTCGTCCTACCACCTACAAATTGTCTCCAAAGGACAGCCTCTAAAGAATCACCTGAAAGGGCCGAGGGAGTTAATTCTACCTTCATCCGAAGGGCATCTTGGCGAACATCGACTATAGAAATCCTTACATCTGCCAACGGTAACATGAGATGAATATTCTCTTTTGGATCAAGCGGCAATCCAAAGCGCCAGCCATTCTCGGAAGGGATATATCGAGTGCCGCCAGTAGCGTTGACTACACCGCGATTCCGCATAACAGGTTGTCCGAACTCTTCTCGCCTTTCCATCAGTGCCCCTCCTGATACATCAATGAACTGAAAGACGTTTGTTTCCCGGCCTGCTGTTTGCAAGTCACCTAACACAAACGACAGACAGTTTGTGCTTGGGCATGGACCGAGCGTAAAAGTTGCCCCCTTTTCCTTTTTTAGCCAAAAGACGCGGCTCGCAATTGCTTTATCATCCTTTAGCTTTCTTTGCTCAT
>CAZNOE010000126.1:0-9959 GCA_964574525.1 uncultured Bifidobacteriaceae bacterium | reverse complement strand
GTCGCGAATTACATCATCAAGCGATACCACCTGCGCGGCTGAGTTCGAACTTCCATAGAAGTTGTTAATATCGCGCGCCGCCTGTTGTGCAGTTCCGCTATTGCTCCCAATGTTCAGCGTGTTGGGCGATTTCGACTCTCCCCCACTTCGGGCAACCAGGGCGACGATTAAAGCTACGATTCCGGATACTATGGCGACAATAATCGTTCCGCGAGCGGCGATTTTCGCAACAGACTCTTCTTTTGATCGCTTTGGCATAATTAGGAGACGCCGGTTCGCTTTAGCACCATAATCATGGATGTTCAGGAGATTGCAATCTCTATGGACAACGAGGAGCCATCAAAACTCTCGTTGAAGCCATCGCACTGACTAAAGGAGGCGGCGTGAGAATTGATAGCCCTTTGCCAAAATCTCCCGAACGATCACGCAGGAGTTGATGCGGCACAGCGACCCCGCGCTGACGGCCAACATTTACACCGATACAAGCCAGCTTCCCACGTTCGATGCCGTGGCCTCGCTCGAATGGGAAGGAGAACTTACGGCCTCACCTTCACAACCATACACACAAATAGCCTCACAAAGACCAGTCCCGGAGGGTCATTTCGTGGCACGCAAAGGCAACGGAAACGGCGCGGAAAAAGTGCTGAAAACCCCTGTAAACAAAGGCCAGAGTCTCGCTCTGGCATCTGCTGTCATGGAAAGTCAAATGGTCGGGGCGGTGAGATTCGAACTCACGACCTCTTGTACCCGAAACAAGCGCGCTACCGGGCTACGCTACGCCCCGACCCAAGGCGCGGAACGTTGCCCGCTGCATTGGCGAAAAGCAACGATGAATTTCCAAAGTATTCCGAAGGTCAGTCGAGCACACCGCTGATGACCGGTTCTTTTCGCTCTGGCTTCCCCTGCCCGCCCAACGCGGACACCGCTTCGTGCGTCGCTTCACCGAGCACCGCGATTCCTTCTTCGAGCGCGTCACGCGGAATCGTCAGTGGCGGGGCGATCTTCACCGTTTGTCCCCACGCGCCGACGGGACAGAACATCAGCAGGCCCTTGTGAAAGCAGCGCTCGACGATGCTGTGCGCGAGGTCGTGGTCGGGTTCTTTCTTTGCGCGCTTCACGGTCTGCATCCCGCCCACCAATCCGCGCGCCGTCACGTGGCCAATGACTCCGGGGTGACGCGCCTGGATGTTTTTCAGACCGTCGAGGAGCGGCTTTCCCAGTTGTGCTGCATTGCCTGTCAGATTCTCGCCCACGATTTTCTTCAAGTTCGCCAGCGCTGCGGCGCAACAGACCGGGTTGCCCGTGTGCGTGCTCGTCATCGAGCCGGGCGGGAATTGGTCCATGATTTCCGCGCGGCCAATCACCGCCGAAAGCGGCAGCGAGCTGGTGATGCCCTTGCCGCAACAAATCAAATCCGGCACGACTCCGTAATGTTCGAATGCCCAGAACTTTCCCGTTCGCCCGAAGCCCGCCTGCACTTCGTCGAAAATAAGCACGACGTCATGCTGCCGGCACCACTCGGCCATGCGGCGAACATATTCCGCCGGCGCGAAGTCCGGGCCGACGCCTTGGTAGCTCTCCATCATCACGCCCGCGACGTCTTCCGGCTTTAATCCGCGCTGCTCAATCGTCTTGAGAAACGTGCCGAAGTTCGTGTCCATCTGCCAATAGCCGTCGGGGAACGGAACATTAAGGATAGCGGGGTCTTCGTTGACGATCCACGCCTTCTGCGCAGCCATGCCACCGGCCTGTTGCGAACCCAGCGTGCGCCCGTGGAATCCGCGCTCGAAGCCCACGATGCCGATCTTTTTTCTGCCGCCGACCTGGATGCCGTGCGAACGCGCGAGCTTTATGGAACACTCCGTCGCTTCCGAGCCGGTTGTAAGGAGAAACACTTTCTTCAACCCCTCGGGTGCAAGACCGGCGAGACATTCGACGAGTTGTGCGCGCTCCTCGCTCGGGAAAACGTAATTGTGCAACAAGCCGCTGTTGACCTGGTCAATGATCGCCTGCTTGACCTCGGGCGCGCCATGGCCCGCGTTGGTGACGAGCACGCCGGAGGACCAGTCGAGCCAGCGGTTGCCGTATTTGTCGTAAACAAAAATGTCTTCGGCGCGGTCCCACACCAGCGGCGGTTGGCCGCGCATGGATTGCGGTTCGAACCGGCGCAGCTTCTCCAGCGTCGGCAGCGAATCCGGATGCGGCAACGGCGTGACGATACGGCGGTACTTGGTTTCTACGCGCGGCACCTGGCGCGGTTCGATGTTGAATTCTTTGCCCATATCTCAAATCAAGCAGTGACGAATTGAACACGTACGAACACGGATTGGAAGTGCGAAGTGGCGGACAGGCCCGCAATGAAAGCGCCGCCACGCCGTTTCTGCTTCTCGCGCGGGGCAAACTCCCATAGCGTTTCCGCAACTCAGCCATCACCATGCAAACCGCGCTCAAGACCAAGCTCGCCATCTTCATGTTTCTCCAATACTTCATATGGGGCTCTTGGTACGTGAGCATGGCCACCTATCTCGGCAAGACGCTGGGTTTTGAGGGTGGGCAAATCGGTCTGGCCTACGGCGCATTTGCAATTGGCGCGATGATTTCCCCGTTTTTCGTCGGTTTGATCGCTGACCGTTATTTTGCCTCGGAGAAGCTGCTGGCTTTCCTCGGCATCCTCGGCGGAGTGCTCTTGTGTTTGCTGCCCAAGCTGACGACGTTCGGCTCATTTTATCCGGTGCTGATCGTTTATTGCGCCTCCTACGTGCCCACGCTGGCGCTGGGCAACTCGCTCTCCCTTCATCACCTGGCGAATCCGAAGCGCGACTTTCCGCTCGTCAAGACCCTCTCGGCCGTGGGCTGGATTGCGGGTGGCGTCACGCTCAGCGTGTTGCTCAAGGGCGAGCAATCCGCGGTGCAATTCTACCTCGCTGGCGGCGCGTCCATCGCGCTCGGATTGTTCTCGCTCACGCTGCCGCATACCCCTCCAAAGAAAACCGGGCAAAACGTGAGCCTCGGCGAAATCCTCGGCCTCGATGCGCTCGCGCTGATGAAAAAGCCCTCGTTCGCGATCTTCATCGTGTGCATGTTTCTCATCTGCATCCCGCTTTATTTTTATTTCGTGAACATGAACATGTACGTCACCGAACTGGGCTGGAAATATACTGCCGCGAAAATGTCTCTCGCCCAGGTCTCGGATGTCGTTTTCCTGATTTTGCTGCCACTGATGCTGAAGAACCTTGGTTACAAGAAAACGTTCTTCATCGGCATTCTCGCCTGGGTGACGCGCTATTTCCTGCTGGCGGGCAGCGTGAATAACGCGAGCTTCGCAACCTCGCTCATCTTCGCCGCCATCCTGCTGCACGGCGTGTGCTACGATTTCCTTTTCATCGCCGGGCAGCTTTACGTGGACGACGAAGCGAATGAACGAATCCGCGGCGCGGCCCAGGGCTTCATCGCTTTCATCCTCTGGGGTATCGGCAACTTTGTCGGCAGCACGCTCGCCGGCAAATCGCAAGCGCTGCACACGTTAGCGCCACCTCGCGACGCGCTGGCGCACGACTGGCATGGTATCTGGATTTACCCGGCTTGGGGCGCGGCGATAGTTCTCGTGCTCTTCCTGATCTTTTTCCGCGAGCCGCCAAAGAAATCGCCGCCAACTGTCATCGCCGGCCGGAAAGAGGAAGCCCTCGAAACGCCTTAGACCGGCCGCCGCCTGCCGTGGTCACCAAAGAACTGGCGCGCGAATGTCGTGACGTGCAAAATCGCGACGACATTTATGAAAAGGCAAAACCAGAATTCCCTCCGCAAAATATTTCGTGCTGTTCTAAACCTGCTCGTTGCCATTGCACTCCTGGCTGCTTTCGCGCAGCCGAGCCGCGCAGAGACGAACACCACTAAAGTCTCGACGAACACTCCGTTGTGGCTGACCCGTCCGCTCTCGCTCGCCGATTGTCTCAATCTCACGCTGCAGCAGAACGGCACGATCCTGAAAGCCCGGAGCTCGACTTTCGGGGCAGGCTTTCGTTCTATGACGGTCAAGATGTTGTGGGGCGCGAAAATTTGTTTCGCAACGGATATCAACGAATGAGGCCTGTCATGCGAGCACGATCCTTCCTTTCTCTCACGGTCCTGCGCTTACTGCTCGCCCTCGGCACGGTGGTGCACGCCGCTACATCCGATGCTGAAAGTTGGTTTCCCTTCGATCCGAAGCCGGACCCGTTCACCAATAGTCCGATTGACCTGCGTTTCCTGAACGAAAAATTCGCCGGCGAACATGGGTTCATTGCGGCGAAGGACGGCCCTTTCGTCCACAGCGCGAACGGCCAGCCGCTGCGCTTCTGGGCGGTGAACGGGCCATCGCGCGAGGGCGGCGACCGCGCCGAGTTGCGCCAGACAGCGCGGTTGCTGGCCAAATACGGTGTGAACCTCGTCCGCCGTCACGGCGCTGTGTTTGACAAGGAAGGCGAACTGAATCCCGCCGCCATCAAGCGCGCCATTGGCATCGTCGAAGAGATGAAGGCGGAGGGCATCTACACGCACCTCTCGATTTATTTCCCGCTCTGGTTCTCGCCGCGCTCCGACCATCCGTGGTTGGAAGGTTACGACGGCAAGACGCACCCGTTCGCCGCGCTCATGTTCAATCCCAAATTCCAGGAGAAATATCGCGAGTGGTGGAAGGCGATTCTCACCACGCCCAGCGAAACCACCGGCAAGCCGCTCATCGCTGAACCCGCGCTCTTTGGCGTCGAAGTGCAGAATGAAGACTCGTTCTTTTTCTGGACCTTCGACACGAAGAATGTTCCGGACGCCCAATTGCGCATTCTGGAAAAGATGTTCGCCGAATGGCTCGTGAAGAAGCACGGCTCGCTCGACGCAGCCTTCGCTGCATGGAAGGGTCTGAAAGTGAATCGCGACGCCCCCGCGGAAGGCCGCGTCGGATTCCGTCCGCTCTGGAACATCTTCAACGAAAAAACCGCGCGCGACCAGGACACGGCCGCGTTCCTCTTCGAAGTGCAGACGAAGTTTTACCAGGACACCGTGGCGTTTCTGCGGAAGCTCGGTTTCAAAGGATTGATCACGCCTTCCAACTGGTCCACGGCCAGCCCCGAAATCTTCGGCCCGCTGGAAAAGCTTAGCTACACCACCGGCGATTTCATTGATCGCCACGGCTACTTCGAGTGCAATCACAAAGGCGACAACGCCGCGTGGTCCATTCGCGACGGCCACACTTACTCGGATCGCAGCGCGCTGCGCTTTGACGCCGGAGACCCGACCAAGCCCAGGCAGTTCGTGCATCCGGTCATGGACCCGCACTACGACGGCAAGCCCTCGATGATTTCCGAGACGACGTTCTGCCGGCCGAACCGCTATCGCTCCGAAGCGCCGCTTTACTTCGCGGCCTATGGCGCGTTGCAGGACAGCGATTGCATCGTCCATTTCGCGTTCGACAGCAGCCGCTGGGCGGTGAAGCCGAACTTTTGGATGCAGCAATGGACGTTGATGACTCCCGCAATGATGGGCCAGTTCCCCGCCGCGGCGCTGATTTACCGGCGCGGCCTGGTCGCTCCGGGCCGCGTGCTCGCTGACGTCAAACTGAACAAGGCTGATTTGCTCCGCCTCAAAGGCACGCCGTTGCCTCAGGACGCCGCGCTCGACGAACTGCGCCTTGCCGACGTGCCGAAAGGCACTGAGGTGAAGCCCGGCCAGCGCATTGATCCGCTCATTCACTACGCGGGCCAGGTCGCCGTGAGCTTTGTTGATGAGCCCGGCTCGACGCGCGTCACCGACCTCGCGCCGTTCGTGAATCACGCGAAGAAAACTGTCACCAGCAGCACGGGCGAACTGAAACTCGACTACGACAAAGGCGTTCTAACCCTGAACGCCGATCGAGCCCAGGTGTGAGCGGCGGATTGAAACTTGCCGGCGTTGTGGACCTGAAGGACCTCAGCGTGAGCAGTGATCTCGAACTCGGCCACATCATCGCGGTTGCGCTCGACGACCAGCCGCTCGCGAAGTCGAGCCGCATCCTGCTTCAAGTGATGTCGGAAGAACAGGAAACCAACCACAAAACCGAGCCAGTGAGTCCGACGGTGAAACGAATCGTCAGCATCGGCACCGATCCCTGGCAGGTGCGGGCATTGAACGGCACCGTCCGCTTCAAGCGCACCGACGCCGCGCAACTCAAAGTCACCGCGCTCGATTTCAACGGCTATCCCGCCGGTCCCGCCGGGACGGCTAAGGAAATCAAGCTTCAGCCCACGACGATTTATTATGTAATCGGTCGGTAGCCGGAAGACCTTCCCGCGGTCGGCACTCCCTTTCCATTTTTGCACTCGCCAAGAAGCCGTCGACCGCTGCGGCTCCGGTTAGATCTAACACTTCGCTGGAGCGATGTGACAACCTTCGCCGGAGTTTTCGCCCACCGGTTCAAGTTTCACCGGTCGGTCGTGATCGAGAAACTCATGGCAAGCACCGAAGAAGTCTCGCTCTGTCTGGGCGCGCCGGATTTGATGGAGAAACTGCGCATCCACTCCCTCGCCGAGGTAGTTCATGAATTTTTTCATGCGCTGCACTCGTGCCGTTTCACTCACCGCCGGAGAGGATTGGGATTCCCACAGCGCGCGGATGTAATCCAGCACATCCCGTCCGGTCGGGTAGGTGACCGGCGCGCCCCGTAAACGTCGGCGAATTTGTTCGAAGAGCCACGGGCTGCGAATGACACCCCGCCCGATCATCAACCCCCGTGTTTTTGTTCGCGCCAAAATCTCCAACGCCTGGTCGGCGGAATAGACGTGGCCGTTCGCGCAGACGGGGCAGCTCATCGCCTCGGACGCGCGGCGAATCAAATCATAATGGATGGGCAGCCGATACATTTGCGCCACGGTGCGCGCATGAACCGTGAGCAAATCAATCGAGTGCTTCGCGAAGATCGGCAGCAGGGCGTCGAACTCCTCCGGCGACTCAAATCCCACGCGCGTTTTCACCGTGAACTTGATGCTCACCGCGTCACGCAGTGCGCCGAGGATGGAATCAATTCGCTGCGGCTCGCGGAGCAATCCGCCGCCGGCGCATTTTTTGTAAACGACGGGCGCGGGACAGCCAAGATTGAGGTCAATCGCCGCGACCGGGAGTTGTTGCAGTTCCTTCGCTGTGCGGACGAGCGCCGGAACGTCGTTGCCGATCATCTGCGCCACGACGGGCCGGCCCGTTGAGTTGCGTTCAATGGATTCGACAATCCATTTCTCCAACCGCGAGACTGCGTGGACGCGGAAGTATTCCGTCCAATAAACATCCGCGCCGCCGTAGCGGTGCATGAGAGTCCAGAACGCGCCGTCGGTCACGTCCTGCATCGGCGCCAGCGCGAGGAAGGGCGCGGGGCCGCGAAGCAGGGCGTCGAATTGTTCGTGTTGATTCAACCCGGGAAGTCTGGAGGAGAAACGGGACGCGGAGCGAACAGAATTTACGTCCGCGGTTTGCGCTCGAACGCAAGGCTGGCAAGCCATCCACTCGCGAGCGTGATCAGCGATCCGACCAGCACATACCATTGCCAGGACACTTTGAGCTGAAGCCACACGAAGGCCATGCAGACGATTCCCGTCACGACGCCAATCAATGCTCCCGTTGGCCCAACGCGGCGCGTCATGGTGCTCAGGAGAAACAGCCCCAGCACCGGCCCGTTGGTGAACGACGCCACAGCCAGCACCGCGTCCACGCCGCGGCCTTTCATGGCGATGGCAATCATGGCCACGATGATTTGCACCACACCCCAGAGCGCCGTGAACAGGCGCGAGACATTCAGATAGTGATGATCGGATTTGTTGGGCGCAAACAGCGGGCGGTAAAAATCCGTCACGGCCGTGGCCGAGAGCGAGTTGAGCGAACTGGAAAGCGTGCTCATCGCCGCGGCGAAAATTGCGGCCACGACGAGACCGATAAGCCCGTTGGGCAATTGAGTCACAATGAAATGCGGGAACACGCGGTCCGCTTTGGCCGCGACTTCCGGCGGCAGCACTGCGGCGTTCTGGTAGAAGACAAAAAGCATCGTGCCGATGAGCAGAAACAAAACGAACTGCGCAAAGATGACCGCGCCGCTCGTGAGCAACGCGGCGGTCGCTTGTTTTGCATTCCTGGCGCACAAGTAACGCTGCACCATCAACTGGTCCGTGCCGTGCGTGGCCGTGGTGAGGAACGCGCCGCCGATCACGCCCGACCAGAACGTGTAGTTGCGGCTCAAATCGAACGTGAAATCAAAAAAGTCGAACTTGTGGAGCTGCGTTCCCACGGTCACGACTTCGTCCCAGCCGCCGGGGATTTTCCCGAGCAACACGAACGCCGCCACCACCGCGCCCACCAGATAAACGACGAGTTGAATTGCGTCCGTCCAGATCACCGCCGCCATGCCGCCGAGATACGTGTAAACGATCGTGACCACGCCGATGATGAGAATGGAAACGGGGTCCGCCCAGCCCGTGAGAGCCACCAGCACAATGGCCGTGAGAAAGAGACGGATGCCGTCCGCAATCGAGCGTGTGATGAGAAAAAGCGAGGCCGCCGTGCGTTTCACCCGGCCACCGAAACGCCGGTCGAGTATTTGATAAACCGTGAACAACTCGCCTTTGAAGTAGAGCGGGATGAACAGCGCGACGATGATGCACCGACCAATCATGTAGCCGATAACGAGTTGAAGGAAGGTGAAGTTGCCCCCTACGCCGCCGGCATTGGCCGCGAACGCGAACGCCGGCACGCTGATGAACGTCACGGTCGAGGTCTCCGTGGCGACGATGGAACCCGTCAGCGCCCACCACGGCGCGTTGTTGTCCGAGAGAAAATAGTCGCGGATGGTGCGCTGTTTGCGGCTGAACCACCAGCCCACGGCCAGGCTGCCAAGCATGTAAACAACGATGATGGCGAGGTCGAGCGGATGCAGTTTCATGGGTTGCGGGCGCGACAGTTCTGGAGAAGTGCGCGCTGAAGTTCAAGCTTTAGCTTGTCGGCGGATGCCGGCTGAACGGTGAACACCACCGCGCCGAGGCGGTGCCCGGCTTCACTCACGCAGCGAGTTTGCTCACGAGCGATTCAACCGCAATCGGCAGCGGCGCGCAAAGTTCCTCGAAGAGCGCGCGACAATCCGCTTCCGTTAGCCGCAACGATCGGGCCGCGGCATGAATGAAACCGCGCGTGGTTTGATGCGCGTAACCGAGCAACCCTTGTCGCAGCGGCAGCGAATAGAGCGCGAGGGTCAGTCCGTAAACCAGGGTATGCCAGCCATGCGCCTCGCCGGTTTCGACGGCGTGGAGGTAGCGTTGCACGGCGCGTTCGTCGCGAAGCGGACGGAGTTTTTGCAATTGCGCCTGCCCCACACGGCGGCTCGCGTCGGCGAAATTTTGCAGCGCCGGTTCGCGGGAAAGTTGTTGGTCGAGCGCTACGAGTTCACGAATCTCGTGACGGCTGGCGTGGCCGAATGCTGTCTGAATTGAAGGCAGTTCGTGCGGCAGCAGGACGTGCTCATGGTAGCAACGGAGAAATACCCGGAGCGCCGGCAGGCTGGCGACCGGTCGCGCGCGCAGCGATTCCGCCAGCGCGTGCAGCGACGCCAGTCCGTCCGCCGATCCGAGTTGCTCGACGAGCGGATGCGCATCGCCCAGCCATTCGGCGGGATCGTGCGCCAATTGTGGTTGCGGCCACATGCTCATGCTGTCAGCCAATCGCGTGCCTATTGTTGCTCGCTGCCTGAAAAAATGTTGCTTCCGCACGCGCTAATTTGCGAGCGATAAAAGTTGCTCTGCGCCAATTAAAAATCTTGCACCGGCGCCCGCCCGCACTTAGGCTCGCCCCTACACTTTTTCCCGTGCGAGCGATTCCCCGCGCGCCGGGAGAGCAAACGAACATGGCAACAGTTGATTTTTCGGTCGGCATCGGCGGTGAAAACGGCCAGGGCATCGCCAGCACCGGCGACATTCTCG
>CAZNOE010000125.1:0-11816 GCA_964574525.1 uncultured Bifidobacteriaceae bacterium | reverse complement strand
TCTGCGGTGCAGTTTTTTCCGGAGTTTGGGAGAGTGTTGAAACATCATTTTCCCGCATGAAAGGACTCTGCCCTTCGCTTCCGAGATTTGAGGAACGCGGGCGCGGCGAGCATTTGCCAACGCTCCGTCCGCTTGCTTAACTGCGCGCGTTGCATTCTCTGACGACATGGATGGAAAGCCACGGCGCCGCGGCGCCGTGGTTGTTTCTCGCGCTCTTCATCGCCGCGTCGGCGCTGATGATCTGGCGGCTGGAAGCGATGAGCGAAGGCGGTTTCGAAGGCACGGTGCTCGGCACGCTCATCATGCCGTACTGCTCGGGCATCGGGAATTTAATCTTCGCCTTCGTGCTCGGACGCAATGGCGGCCCCGGATCGGAGGTGATGACCAACGCGCTGGTCAACAACGTCACCAACATGACGTTGCTCATCGGATTGCCGGCGATCTTCTGGCAGATGACAGTGACGCCGGGCGGCAAGGGAAAATCAAAAAAACGCGGCGGCAACAAACAGAATGAACTCAACCGCCTGTCACTGCTGCTGACGCTAACGGCGGTTTTATTTTTCACGGGCGCGACGTGGGCGCTGGCGCGGGATGGGACGCTGAGTTTCAGCGACGGACTGGTGTTGGTGGGATTGTTTCTGTTCTGGCAGACCTTTCACGTTTTCGAGGTGCTCAAAAGCAATGTGCGTCAGAACAAATCGTTCGCCTGGACGCTGCCGCTGGACCTGGCATTGCTGGGCGCGGGCGCGTTTGGCACTTACGTGAGCATTGAGTGGCTGGTGAATTGGATCTCCCACATCCACAGCGGCTTTGTCAGCGCTAAAAACCTCGGCTGGCTGAGCGGCTGGCTGATGGTGGTGCCGAACGGGCTGCTCGCATTTTACTACGGCTGGCGCGGCAACCCGGAAGTCGTCTATACCTCCCAGGCCGGCGACGGGCACATTTGCATTCCCTTGTGCGTCGGGATATTCGCGCTTTACGGACCGTTCACGGTGCCGGCGGCGATTTTCCAAACGGGTATGCTTGTCCTCGCCGGCGCTACGGCGGTGCATATTGTGTTCGTGGCGCTGTTCGGGGGCCTGCCGCGCTTCATGGGGTGGGTGCTCGTCGCGGCGTACGGTTACTTTGTTTACCAGGGACTGCTGCGGTGAACTCCCTGGTGCTCGCCAGGCTCGGGCAAACAAATCGTCCTCGTTCTCGTCCTCGTCCTCGTTCTCGTCCTCGTCCTCGAAGCCAACCAGCCAAATCGAGAACGACGACGAGGGGACTCAAAGTGCGTTGGTAAGCGAACTGGAGCGGACCTTCTCGCTCAATTCAGCAAATGGCACTTGTGCCGTAAGCCATCGCGGGTCTTTGGCGATGTCGTGCATGCTGGCGTGGGTGTTGTTACAGATCAGGTAAAGCCCTTCCCCCAACACCATGAACGCCTCGAACTTGGTGCCTTCGCCATGCCGCGCGAACTCGAAATCGCCAACGCTGTATTTGGAGTTGAGCAACTCGGCGCGCAGCGCTCCCAGATCATCGGCAAAATTCTTCAGGAAGGCATCGTTGCGCGGACCGATGTAGGCGAGAATCCGCGCCTGATGTTGCAACAAGGAGACGATGGCCCACTCATCGAACACGCTCTTGCCGTAGCGGTCGTTCATTTCCTTCGCGCACGCCTGAATGAGCCGTATGGTTTCGCCTAAAGTCATAAGTATGATCGTCAGTTGACGCGACAGAGCAGAACAAGTTTGCTGCCGGCAGACAAGGGATTTCCCGCGCGCAAGCCGTGCTCGGTCGTAATCTAAGCGGCGCCGAGAGGTAATAGGGCCAGCGCTCGCTGAGAAGATAGTGCCTTAATTAGCCATTTCGCAAGGATGCAAACCAGACGGGTACTTAAAAATGGGTTTAAGATCAAGATGGACCGGGACGTAAGGAGGATAGCCCCACTCAACAATGTTTTCTCCGAAAGCCCCGACTTGACCGTTTTGAGTGAAGACTCCACGCACGTCAACCTTGTCTGGCCGGGAGTAAATCACCTGACAGACCGGAGTTCCTTTGCCGTTAATGATCTCCATCGCAGAATTGCACACTTGCGCATCCCAAAAGGTCGGGAGATTCGGCGGTCGGCTGAAATCAATACGGATTGGCGATCCATCATCAGACTGAATATTAGCCGTTACATAAAGACGGTTTCTCTTGATTGTAACAAAAATTGGAATGCGGTTGGAGACGTCAACGCCGGTAATATTTGTGCCCATCAGCACTTGAATCGGTCGATTGTTGGTCCGAAATCTCTCAATCGGGAACGTTCCATCAAAGACTTTACTCAACCCGATGTGGATAACTTTTGTCCCTTTAGGAAGTTCGGGCGGTTGCCACCGCGCCCGCTGTTCGATGATGGCAACAAACCAGCCAGCTACAATTAACAGAACGAGGGAAATGAACGATGGGATAGCGTACCGCAAAGTCCATCCAGCGAAAAGATTATGAGCAGCAAGAAACGCCGCGCCACCAAGCCCAAGTGCGATGAAATATGGGGCGACCAACGATCCTTCAAGATACCGCCAAATCCCACCGCCACACGCGACAACGATTGCCGAAATAACGCCCCATCTGCGCAAGAAATCAAAGATTGCCTTAGTTGGTTTGTCTTGGGTGTGTGTTGTGGGTGGATTCTTCTTGCCGCCGTGTTGTAGGCCGCGATTCATAGATGAACGATCCAATTTGCACTCGATGGCGAATCCCAGGCTCGCCGCACCGCATAACCAGGCAAGGCCATTCGCGAACGGTTATGACAGGGCGCTACCGTAACGTCCAGTAAATAGCAACAATCTGTTAGATCACGACTCCGCACTCTGATCCCCTCCACTTTTTGCCTGTGCGGCGCAAGGCATGGAGTTAACCTCTGCCACCACGAAAAAGAACAGCATTACGCATCGCGGTTCGCCCCCGAGCGCACTCAACCCTCAAGAAGAGCTGGTGAAACTCTGGGCCTGGCTGTCGTCCGCACTGGCCTTCGTAAGCTTTCTGCTGGTACTGGCAACTCTGCTAACGCCGCTGCGGCTGCCAGGAAAATCCGGTTGGCCGGAAGCCGTGCTCGTGCTCACAACCGCGCTGGCGACCCTTGCGTCACTCGCCCGCCAGTTGCCGGGACAAAACGTGCTTCTGGCCGGGGCAATCATCGGGATCGTCGGCGGCATCCTGCATGGTATCGGTGCGGCAACGGCGATCCCATTTGGGCCGTTCACTTATACGAACGGTGCCGGGCCGCGAATCTTCGGCGTGCTGGCATGGCCCATCCCCGCCATCTGGGTTATCGCGATCTTGAATTCGCGCGGCGTGGCCCGCCTGATCCTGCGGCCATGGCGAAAGATCCGTACCTATGGTTTCTGGTTGATCGGAATCACCGCAGTATTGACGCTCCTTTTCGACGTTGCGCTCGAACCGTTCGCCACGCGCGTTAAACATTTTTGGATCTGGCAACCGACGAAATTCCCTTTCACGTGGCATGGCGCTCCTCTGGTGAATTTCCTCGGCTGGTCGGTAACGGCGTTGCTCATTCTGGCTTTCGCAACACCGGCGCTCATCAACAAGCAACCACGCCAAAAAAAATCACTGCCGGACTATCACCCCCTCGTCCTGTGGCTCGCGGCCCTGGCACTTTTTGCAGTTGGAGCAGCCGCGCACCAACTGTGGACCGCAACGGCTTTCTGCGTGCTGACCGGCTTTGCGGTGACGGCCGCCGCAATCCGTGGCGCAAAGTGGTGATTAGCTAGCTTGAATGCCAGAACCGAAGACCCACCCGCAACCCCTCCAAGGAGGGGAGCAGACCGTCGCGCGCCCGAAAACAGTTCCCCTCTTGGGAGGGGTCAGGGGTGGGTCCGTTCCGGGAACTTATTCGGGCAACCGTGTTAGATTTCCTCCAACGGCGTGCGGCGCGTTAGCCTGAGTCGCGCCACACGCGGTCCATCCATCTCTTCGACTCGCAATTCATAAGCGCCGACTGCGAGCGTATCACCGGGTTTCGGGAAACCGCCCAGCCGATGCGTCACCCAACCGCTGGTTGTCGTGATGCCTTCCGCTCCCAAAGACTCGCCGACCAGTCCCTCCAGTTCGTGCAGCGGCAGCGCGCCGGTCACTTCCCACGTCTTCTCGCTCGTGCGCACAAGCAACGGCTTCTCCTGGTCGAACTCATCTTGAATTTGGCCGACCAATTCCTCCAAAATGTCCTCCAACGTCACCAACCCCATCGTCCCGCCATATTCATCCACGACGACGGCCAGATGCAGTTTTCGTTCGAGAAAGAATTGCAGCAGCCGCTCCAACCGCGCCGTCTCCGGCACGTAAATCAGTTTGCGCGCCACCGGCAGCAAATCCGCGCCGCTGCGAGCTTTGAGCCGCATGGCGTAAAGGTCTTTGATGTGGACGACCCCGCGCGTCTTGCCCAAGTCACCGGTTTCGCACAGCGGGAAGCGGGAATAACGGGTCTTCTCCGCCACGTCGAGGCACTCGGCGATGCTCGCTTCCGTATCAAACGCGGCGATTTCCTTGCGCGGCTGCATCACGTCGCGCGCGACCCGGCGGCGCAGTTCCAGTGCGTTGAGGACGATGTCCCGCCCGAAGGCGCTGCCACCCGCTTGCTTTTGCGCCGTGCCAAACAACAAGCGGAGTTCGTCCTCGGAGTGAGCGTGTTCGGCGTCACTCGAGACGTCTAAGCCAGCCTGCCGGAGCAGCCACTGGGAAAACCCATTGAGAATCACGACGAGCGGATACGAAACGCGATAAAACCACAGCATCGGGTAGGCGATCCACAAGGTCGTCGGCAGCGGCTTCTGGATGGCCAGCCACTTGGGGGCTTGTTCGCCGGCGCTGATGTGAAGAAACGTGATGGCTGAAAACCCAATGGCGAATGCCAGCACGTGTCTCAACTCCAGCGATTCGATGTTCAACCATCGGAATACCGGCTCCAACAACGCGCTGAACACCGGCTCGCCAATCCACCCCAAACCGAGACTGGCCAGCGTGATGCCCAACTGCGCCGCGCTCAAGAATGAGTCCAACTTCCGCAGAATCAACTGGGCTACCTTTGCGCGGCGATGTCCGTGCTGAATCAGCGGCGTCAATTGCGTGTCGCGAATCTTGACCAGAGCGAATTCCGCCGCGACAAAAAAGCCGTTGAGCAGGACCAGCACCGCGACGGCGAGGATTTTCAACCCGATCAAGATGACGGCGTTCCAGTCCATGTCACAAACGCACTTCGCCGAAAATAGTTTTCAGAATGTCTTCCAGACTGACAATGCCCACCTCGCGGCTGTCGCGCCCCAACACCACCGCCAGTCTCTGGCCGCCGCGCTGCATGCGGCGCAACGCCACTTCCAATCGCAGGTCCGCATCCAGAAACAACGCCGGTTTCACGTGATCGGCCACCGGCCGGTCGGCGTCGAGTTTCGGCTGATAAAGTATTGTGTTCAGCGTTACGAGACCCACGATGCGGCGCCGGCCGTCGCGCGTTTCCCAGACGGGCAGGCGGGTCCGCTGATGTTCGCGCGCCCGCGCCAGAACTTCGCTCACCGGTGCTTGCGCGCTCACCGTCACCGCCTGTGCCAATGCCACGGTGACCTGGCCGACCGTGAGCGTTTGCAAATCCAGCACCCGATTGATCATGGCGCGCTCTTCCGAACTGAACACTTGCGCGGATTCCTGCATGGCCAGGCGCAATTCCTCGCGGTTGCCAAACAGGTGGCCCATGAATGCCTTGCCGCCCGTCCAGCGGAGCAGGAGGCGCGAGCACCATTCCACCACCGCCACGAGCGGACGAAGCGCGATGTGCATCACGCGGAAGGGCCGCGCCAAACTCAGGCACAGCCGGTTCGGAAAGGTCCGAAACAGCATCTTCGGCAACAGGTCAAAGAACGCATAGAACAAAAACACCAGCGCGATGAACACCGCCGCAAACCACACGGGGCGCAGTTGAAGGTGCGCGTGCAACACGGCGAACAGCCAGCCGAGGATCACGAAGTTGGCGAGCGTATTTCCCACGACGATGGTCCAGAGAAAATTCTCCGGGTTCTCCAGGAAACCGTGCAGCACCCGGGCCGATGGCCGGCCCGCGCGCATTTGCTGCCGGATGCGCAATCGGCTTAAGGCAAAGACGCCGGCCTCCATGCCGGAGAGCATGAACGACAGCGCGAGACACGCGACGACAACAAGAATGGCTAAAAGGTTGGCTTCCATTTGCGTCAGCAGAAACGTCGAACATCCAACATCCAACATCGAACTCCCAACAAAGTGTTGCCCGGTGCCCCATTGGATGTTGGACGTTGGATGTTGGATGTTCGATGTTTTCCCATTTTCATTCTCATTTCAATTGTTCGACCAACACTTCTCTTACCCGCCGCTCGTCCGCCGCCTGCGCGGTCAATTTCAATCCGCAAAACGTCGCCGCTTCCCCGGCGCCCGGCACCACGTCCAGCAAACTCATCATCAGCCCGCCCATCGTCTCGACTTCCGACACGTCGCCCAGCAGCGGGTATTCCCGGCGAAAATCATCGAGCCGCATCGCGCCGCTCACCCGCCAGCGACCCGGCCCGAGTTTTTCCATCACGAAACCTTCCGTCTCCACTTCGCCTCGAATTCCGCCCACCAACTCCCCCAGGATGTCTTCCATCGTCACCAAGCCCGCCACGCCGCCGAATTCGTCCAGTACCACTGCCATGCCACGTTGCTGACGTTGCAGACTCTTGAACAGTTGGAGCAAATTCATCGTCTCGGGCACGAAGGACGGAAATTCAATCGCGTCCGCCAGATCTACCTGCGGGTCCAGCAACAGCGCGCGGGTGTTCAGGATGCCCACGATCGTGTCCGGCGTCTCGTCATACATCGGCAGCCGGCGATGCCGGTGCTTGCGCGCGGCGGCGATCATATCCTCGATGGACAAATCGTCCGGAATTGCGGCCATCTGCGACCGCGGGCGCATGACTTCCTTCACGGCGCGGCGGTCGAGGCTGATGATTTGCAGGATGAGGTCCCGGGCTGACTGCGCCAGCGTCCCCTGTTGGAAAGCCAGTTCAACCAGTTCCTGATATTCGGCGTCGGTGAGCGCCTGCGGCGGCTGAATGGACGATGGCACAACGGTCCGCAGCAACGCGCGGTTCAAGCGTTGCGCCACCTGATGCAGCGGACGCGCGAGCCGATGGAGCAACGCCAGCGGCCGCGCCACGCGCAGCGACCATTGCTCCGGCTGGCGGACCGCAAGCGTCTTGGGAAGAACTTCGCCCCCGAGCAACGTCAACAACAGCAAGCCTACGACCGTGAGTGCCAGTGGCCAGTGTCCGTTCAACGCCATCCACAAACCGACGGCGAGCATCGCCGCGCTGGCGAACGTGTTGCCCAGGACCATCGTCGCCAGCACGTCCTGCGGTTCGGCTAGGAGACGCATGGCGACGGCGCCCACGGATGCGTTTCGCTCGGCCAACTGGCGCACCTGCCATTTGCTCAGGGAGAAAAGCGCCGTTTCCGCCAGCGCGAAGAAAAAGCTCGTCCCGGCGGAGATCAAGATCACAGCCAAAGCCAGCCATGGCGCTGGGTCCATGCGCGGAGTATGGCGAGGAATTGCAGTGGGAAAAAGGAGAAAGGTGAGCCGGAAGTATTCAGTGTTCAGTATTCAGTTTTCAGGAACGGGCAAAGCATGTGCGGCACTCCGCTAAAACCGTCCTCCGCCTGATTAATGAATACTGAACACTGAATACTGAACACTGCTTAGTTCAACGCCACCCCACGGCGGATGTAGGTCGGCACGTCGAGGTCTTCGCCCTTGTAAACCGTCGGCTCCGTCTTGTCGAAGCGGCCTTTGTTGACGATGTCGAGGGGCAGATTTCCCTGTCTCATGCGTGGAAAATTTTTGCGCGCACGACCGCCGCCCTGTTTCGTCAGAAGTTGCTCCCGCTGTTCCGGAGTCAATGCCGGGGCCGGCGGAACGAACCGCGACGCCGGCCGCGCGGTCGCCTTTCGCTCTATGAATTGCGTGTCGAATTCCGGCGACTCCGCTTCCGGGGCCGCAGTATGCGGGGATTTTTTTGCGCTGGGTGCGGCGTCCCGCGAACTGCGGCGCGTAGCGATGACCGTCACGGCGAGCCGGTCGCGGAATGCTTCGTCCACCGCCGCGCCCATGATGACTTGCGCGCGCCGGCATTTGTCATTCACCTGTTCCATCACGCGATTCACGTCCGCCATGGTCAAATCCGGTCCGCCCATCAGGCTGACCAACACCGCATCCGCTTCCTCGAGTCCTTCGCCGCCGTCGAGCAGCGGATGCGCCATTAGTTTTTCCATCGCCTCACGCGCGCGCGCGGTGCCGGTCACCTCGACCGCCGCAAAACAACTCTCGCCCTGGCAATCGCGCAGCAAAGCAGTCAATTCCTCGAAGTGAATTTGTATCAGGCCCCGGTGCATGAGCAAACGCCATACGCCGCGCACGCCTTCGACCAGCAATTGCGCGGTGGTGTGGAAGGTATCCAACGCAGTCGTATTCTCGTCGAGCAGCTTGAACACTTTCTGATTCGGGAGACAAATGACACCATCGGCGGCGGATTGGAGTTCTTCCAGGCCCTGCTGTGCCTGGTGTTTCCGGCGGTTTCCCTCACAGTCAAATGGCAACGTCACGAATGCCAGAACGACCGCGCCAGCTTCGCGGGCGGCACGCGCCAGCACCGGAGTGATGCCTGTGCCCGCGCCGCTGCCCAGACCGGCGGCCAGGAAAACCACATCCGCGCCGGTGCAGGCGTCTTTGAGTGTCTGAAAATTCTCCTCCGCCACCTGGCGTCCGCGGTCGGGATCGCCGCCGGTGCCCAATCCGCGCAGAAGTTTTGTTTCAAGGTGGATCGTCTCCGCACCCGCCGGCAGCGGACACGCCAGTGCGTCGGCATTTACCGCCACAAACGTCGCGCCGGTGAAATCCTTTTCGGCCATTTGTCCGAGCATCGTAACGCCGGCCGTGCCGACACCGAAGATTCTGCAGCGAAGTTTCTTCGCACCCGCATCCGCTGGATTTTTAGCAGGAGGTTTTTTGTCCATAACATCACGTCCGTTGCAGCACGCGGGCGAGCGCGTTCTTGATTTCCTGAGTCAATGTTGACCGGCTTTCGCGCTTCCGGGATTTGAAAGAGCCGAATTTCACAAGGCCAATCGGCGCCGCGAACTCGGGTTGATCGAGCGCTGATTTCAGCCCGCTGACTGAGTTGGTTTTGCCGACGCAAACCGGCAGTTGCAAGACCCGCTCCGCCAGTTTTGCGATGTCCGGCACACGCGCGCCACCGCCACACAGGAAAACACCAGCCCGCAGGAAATCCAGCAGCCCCGCCTGTTCCACGTCCTGGCCGACGAGCTGAAAAATCTCCTCCAACCGCAGCGACATGATGCGGCGCAAATGGCCGAGGTTGATCGCCTTGAGCGGCAGGCCGAGTTCGCTCGTCGGCGTAATGGACTGGCCTTTCACCGCGTCGTCCACAGTAGCCGAGCCGTGTTCGATCTTAAGCTGCTCCGCGCGACCCAGCGGAACTTTCAGGCCGTACGCGAGATCGTTCGAAACGTGATCGCCGCCCACCGCGAGCACTCCCGTGTGCTTGATAACGCCGCCGGAATACACCGCGTAATCCGTCGTGCCACCGCCAATGTCAATGACGAGCGCGCCGAGTTCTTTCTGCTCGCTGGTCAGCAGCGCGAGCGAGGACGCCAGGCCGTTGAAAACAACTTCGTCCACTTCGAGTTGCATGCCCTTGACCACACGAATGGCATTCTGCAACCGGTTCAATTGACCATGCACCACGTGCACATCCACTTCCAACCGCGCCCCGAGCATGCCGATTGGATTCGTGATGCTGTCCTGGCCGTCCACCAGAAAATGCTGGCGGATGGCGTGCAACACGCTGTTTTCGGCAGGCAGGTTGATCGCCTTGGCATTGCGAACCACATCCTGCACGTCATCGTCGGAAATCTCGCGATCGGCAGAAACGACCGGGTGCACGCCGCGATTATTGAACCCGCGAATGTGTCCGCCGGTCACGCCGAGATAAACGCTGCGAATCTCCACGTCCGCCATTTGCTCAGCCTCGACGATGGCCTGGCGCACGTCCTCCTCGACCGTCGGCGCGTTGACGATCTCGCCCTTGCGGACGCCGCGCGAGCGCGCCTGGCCAAGGCCGACGACATTGAGCGCGCCGTCGGCATTGAATTCACCAACGACGGCGCAGACCTTCGATGTCCCGATTTCAAGCCCGACGATGATTGAGGAAGAGTTAAACATGTTTTCTTTTGGTGCGGAGGGTTTTCGGCAGCTTCGGCGCAGAAATGGGAAGAACGCTGGGGTCGAGCCAGCGCGCCGGAATGTAGTTGGTGACAGCGAGATCGAGCGTGGCGATGCCCCGTTTCATACGCTGACCCATATCGTGAATTTCCCGCCAGCGCCGCACTTGCCGCTCCAGATCATGCAAACCAAATGTCACTTCACTTCCCTGCCCAGTGGTCACGATCAAAACTTCCGGCGAGCCAACATCAATGCGGCGCAAATCCACCAGCCCGGCCATTGGCGAATACGCGAATTCCGAAATCAACCGGAGCGCCGCCTGCACTTGCGGCGACTCGACACACCGTCCCGGCTGCAATTCCGACCCATTCACGCCCTGTAACAATGGCAGCGGATCGTCCGGCTGATTCGGCGTCGTCGTACGCTGGCGCGGATCGAGCGGCAGCATCACGTAGCCTTCCGGGTCGAGATGAAACGCGGCGACCTCCGCCCCGCCGAGCGGTCTCGAACGCAGGACGTTTACCTGGGCGACCGCTTCGCGTTCGGTCACCCGAATGCGCAACGTGCGCGGCAGTACGCGTTCGACGGAAACCGAGCTGATGAGCGGCACCAATTCGAGGTCGCGCTTCACCCGCGCCAGATCGAGCGCCAGCAGATTTTCATCGGCTTTCACGCCGGCCCAGCGACGCAATTGATCGGTGGAAATCACGCCGTCGGTCTGAACGTCAATTTGCTGGATCGCGAACGCCCGATTTTCATAAACCAATTTGTCGAGCGCCCACTCGCCCGCCAGCCACAACACGTAAAGTCCGAACACCGTGCCGAACAGGACGCCAAATGTCAGCGCGCCCAGCCGGACGCGCGACGCGCGCACTTGATCGGACCGCAGCTTTACGTCAAGCACGTGTCCGCGAGCCAATCGCCGGTTTTTTTGTTTTCGCTGAAACCACATTGGTCAAATCCGATTTGGGGAACGTCCAACAACCAACATCCAACGCCCAACATCCAATGGTCGAAGCGCGGCACCGCGCAAGAATTGGATGTTGGGCGTTGGATGTTCGTTGTTGGATGTTTCTTTCATTTTCTTCCGAGCGCGAGCTTGACCATCCGCTCACACAGTTCCGCGTAGCCGATACCCGCGGCCGCCGCGGCCTTGGGCAGCAGGCTCGTCTCGGTCATGCCCGGCAGCGTGTTGACTTCGAGCACGACCGGTTCGCCATTGGCCCGCACCATCACGTCCACCCTCGAATAGTCGCGACCGCCGATGGCCCGGAACGCCGCCAGACCCGCTTCCTGCACACGCTTCGTCGTCGCATCATCGAACGGCGCGGGGCAAAGATAATCCGTCGTGCCGGCGGTGTACTTGGTTTTGTAGTCGTAAACACCTGCTTTGGGTCGAACCTCGACGAGGGGCAAAGTTTGGTCGCCTAGAATGCCGACCGTGCATTCGCGGCCGGAAATTTTTTCCTCGACCAGCACCTGCGAATCATACCGCATCGCCTCCGCCAGCCCACTGCTCCATTCTTCGACG